>JAJRYF010000127.1 GCA_024275935.1 Gammaproteobacteria bacterium
TCTTATTGCCTTTAGTTATGCCTGGCATGGCGATGCCGACCAGGCATTCAAATGGCTGGATACTGCCTTTGAGCAGAAAGATGGATATTTGGTGCAACTGGTTTTCAATCCGTGGCTTAGCTCGCTGCATAGTGACCCCCGCTGGGAAAAAGTGATCGAGCGAATGGGGTTGCAGCAGTACTGGGATAAATTACAGGCTCGACGGGCACAAACTGAATCATGACCTGCCTCGCAGCTGCCAAACTACAGCATCCGCAAAAGGTCGGTCGAGCACTGTTGGGCAGGCATATCCCCAGAAGCATCCTGTTGTACTCAAGTTACTTTGGCCGCTACAACTCCACCTTCCGCTTCCTAGCTAGCGGCCACCAAAGCTGGTAATACCAAGGCTGACGCATTGAATCAGGATTTACGGTGCCGTATCGTTCCGGAATCTTTGAGTCCTGGAAGACCGCAGTTCCGAATAGAACATCCCAGATAAATAAGGTCTGGGCGAAATTTCCTGAAGGTACACCGTTGTTACCGAGACCGTGATGGCCACGATGTAAAGAAGGGGTGTTAACTAGGTATTCGAAACAACGAACCAGGCGTTTTGTGCGTTTGTTGCGATATAGGGATCTGTCGGCTTTAAAACCCGTATGCAAGAGAACATTGTGGACTCCTATAAGCGTCGCTGACAGCACAACCTGCTCTACCAGTCCGAAATAGATCATAGCGCCCATCCACCAGAACCCCGGCATTACCCAGAACCAGAGCCAGTTCTCACGGAAGGCGATAGATACCTGATATACACTCGGCGTGTGATGGGTGCGATGAAGCGGCCACAGGCGAGGCCAGCGGTGCGCCAAGCGATGTATCCAGTAATGCAAAAAATCATCCGGCAAGAACACCAGCAGGAAACCCAGCCAGAACGGGATTTCGGCAAGACTGTTGTGACTTTCCGGGAACAGCAAGCCGGTCAGCAAGAATGCAATGATCAGCACCGCTGGTTTAATCAGCCCCAGTTGCAACAGACTTACAAAGTCAATGAGATGCTCCCCCTTTGCCCGCGATTGATGGCGACTGATACCGGCCAACTGTTCGGCCAGCAAAAACACGGCGAATAATCCGACTACGATAACGGTGTCAAGATGTTCCATTAAAATCTCCAATAATTACCAATATGCATTTATGCACACAAATGCACTAATTGTGTGTAAAAAATATAACTTAACAGCATTCCAACGCTAAGCATTTCCGAATAGTTTGGGTTAAGCTCTCGACCATCCTAAGTGTCTCCTTACCATCTACTGTGTAAACGGCGTGTCTGCCCTCCTTCCTGTGATTGAGAAGGCCAGCTTTATGCATTACCGACAGATGTCGCGAGATAACTGAACGATCTTGAGGCATTCTCTCGGCCAAAGATTTGACATCACTGGGGCCGTAGGCGATAAGGTGCTTGAGTATTTCCACGCGCGCCGGTTCGCTAAACGCTTTGACGAAATCGGTATCTAACCCATTTAGAATTTTTGCCACTGCACGCTCTGTACTCATGCGTGCATATTAGCGCACGCAATTACAAAATACAAGCCTACTGATTGTTGTTATAAGATGCCAGTTAATTTTGTAGGCAAATCCCTATCTCCTATTCCCGATAATAGGAATAGAAGTATCATTACTGTCCCGTTAACTATTTCAAGTATGAATTCTGGGTGCCCGCCCGAGACCTCCACCCGCAACACTCTCGTTTCTATCAAGGGCTTTGAGAATATCACTCGTCTTATACCGCAGGTCTACTATAGATGCTTTCACGACCATCTCCGAAACAACATTAAATATGACTATCCATTCTAGTCATTTTTGGAAAAATATCAAGGCCGCAAACGGGTTGTCGCATTACTACCCCTACAGGGAAGCTGGAGAACACTAAATGGGCGCGGTACCGATTTAAGAAATTAGCAGCTGATTTTGTTACCGCAATTAGAGAACAAGCGCCTGAAGGTTCTTTTGAAAATATTAGTTTTATCACCTGTGAAAAAGCAAACGATTTTGCCGCCGAGATTACTGCAGAAGTCGATGCTTTTGAAGCCTAAATGTTAGTATATGAAGCCTTTATTCAATCTACCGAATCTTGAGCTTCTCAGTAATAAAACTGACTGGTTAATTATGCTGCGCATGCATCTTCAAAGTCCCGTGGGCTTAAAGTCCCCGATAGGGGATCCGTAAATCCCACGCCTTTAGGCGGCCAGGGTTGTCGTGGTATGCTAAAGGAATGCAGAATTATAAGCATGGTGGGCATACAGTTTGGGATTGTAAATATCACTTGGTGTGGGTGACGAA
>JAJRYF010000128.1 GCA_024275935.1 Gammaproteobacteria bacterium
ATTCATCAGTGTTGTCGCTGGGTGGAAAAGCTGTCACATCTATGCTGCAACCTTTTTTGCTTAATTCACAAGCCTGTTTAAATAACGCTTTATTGCGATTACAGTGGGTAGGATTTAGTACTCGCGGGGGGATTTCGGTTTCGTCCAATAAGCGCTCCAACATATCTAGGCCACGACTACCATCGCCCAAATGAAAATGCACGATACCCGCCTTGCCCGTCATAATGCCGGCCACATGGGCATCACCAATAATTCTCGCCAACTCATCAAAAGTGGGTTGTGATGAGCGGTGATCTGAAATCGCTAACTCACCCACCCCAATAACCGGCTCAATATGCACGATATCTTTGCGCACAGATCCCGTCAGTGTGGTTAAGGGGATATGGTAACCACCGGTATAGCACCAGGCACTCAGGCCTTCTTCGCGCAGGAAATACACTTGAGCAATCAGCGAGGAGGCGTTGCGGGTGGTATCGTCCGTACCCAGCAAGCCGATTACAGAGGTTATTCCGGCGCGGGTAAACTGGCTTAAATTTAGCGCTGGCACACGGGTACTAAAACCGCCTCGCCGCCACCACCGGTGATATGAGCATGCCCATCAATTAATCCCGGAATCAAGCGTTTTCCGGTAAAATCTTCATCGCTTGCCAATAGCTCATCAGAAATTAATGGTAATTCTTTAGCTAAGGCAATAATTTTGCCACCGGCCACCAACAACTGACAAAGACCTAAATTTTCAGGGGCAAAAACATTGACGTTTCGTAAACGATGTAGCATTTTATGGTGACCGCAGTTAAACGACAATTTTACAACATTAAACAGCACATAACATAATGACAACACGAGATTTACTGCCTATGATAGTAGGCATAACGCTGCAACAGCATAACGCTGGGAAGAAATAAACCAATATAGTTTTTGGTTTCCTCCACCTTGACTGATGTCATTGCTTGTAATAATAATGACTATGGTTTGTTGTTTTACTGGGAATAGTAGTTTTCCCGCGCAAAAGGATTACATTTATGAGCAACGAAATCATTACCACCTGGCATCAATTTACCAACACCAAAGACCCGGCTATTTTAACTAAGCTGCTCGCCGAGGGGGTTACTTTTCATTCGCCGGTAATGCATAAGCCACAACAAGGCAAAGCCATTACCAGTATGTATCTGAATGCCGCGGCCCATATTTTTAATCCATCATTTACTTATGTTCGTGAAGTCATTGGCGAGCGTGATGCAGCGCTGGAATTTACTGTGGAAATTGATGGTGTGCAAATAAACGGTGTTGGCCTGATAAGCTGGAATGCTGATGATGAAATTACCGACTTCAAAGTAATGTTGCGACCATTAAAAGCCATTAACCTAGTCCATCAGAAAATGGTTGAAATGCTTCAGGCAATAGCTAAATAGCGACACCTGCCATGTAAGCCCCGAAGAAGCTCGTGGTTCGTTGGAGGCTCTCTAGCTCACCGGCAACCTACGGGTTGCAGGACAAAAAAAGCCCCGACTTTGGGGGAAGCCGAGGCAGAATCAGGGTATTAGTGAGGGAGGTATGGGGACAAGTGTTTGTTTAGTCACGGAGTGTCTATAAGCACTTGTTGATATACCCTGATACAAGAATTCTACCTGACAAATACGAAATAAAGCGTTAAGACAGAGTTTAATTTAGCTTAAACCGCTTAAGATAAACCAGTAATAAAGAAATTGATGCTGGAGTAATCCCGGGAATTCTACCGGCTTGGCCAATAGTAGCTGGCCGCTGGGCGGATAGTTTTTCGGTAACCTCAGCAGATAAGCCTTTAATTGCAGCATAATCAAACTCAGCTGGAATTTTCTGGCTTTCCATCCGCCGATTGCGCTCTACATCTTGCTGCTGCCGATTTAGGTAACCAGCATATTTACTTTGTATTTCTACCTGTTCAGCCACACGCTCACTATCAACCCCAGGGCCAATTCCATTTATCTGATTGATTTTACGATAATTTAATTCAGGCCGCTTTAGTAAATCCAAGGCTGTAGATTCCTTGCTAAGGCGTATTCCATGCACACTAAACAACTCTTCCCCAAGAGGGTTATTCGGTGTCACCCAAATTGCTGCCAGGCGTTGCTGCTCTTCTTCGATTGCATCTTTCTTCAGGCTGAAAGCCTGCCAGCGTACGCTATCGACCAAGCCCAGTTCCCTGCCTGGTGCGGTTAAGCGCAAGTCTGCGTTGTCTTCCCTCAGGGTCAGCCTGTATTCCGCCCTTGAGGTAAACATCCGATATGGCTCTTTGGTACCCTTGGTGATCAAGTCATCAATCAGAACACCTATATATGCCTCATTCCGTGCCGGGGTCCACGGGCTTTGTCCCGCAACTTTACGCGCAGCGTTTAAACCGGCAATTAGGCCTTGCGCTGCAGCTTCTTCATAGCCGGTTGTACCATTAATCTGGCCTGCAAAGTAGAGCCCTTCAATGTATTGGGTTTCAAGACTGGGCTGCAAACCTCTGGGGTCGAAGAAATCATACTCTATGGCATACCCAGGACGGCTTAGATGAGCGTTCTCAAAGCCTTTCATGCTGCGAATAAAACGCTCCTGCACAGCAAAGGGCAAGGAGGTTGAAAGGCCGTTAGGATACAGCTCTGTAGTATTCAGCCCCTCAGGCTCAACAAACACCTGATGAGAGTTTTTGTCAGCAAAACGGGTTATTTTATCCTCAATTGAAGGACAATAGCGCGGGCCCATGCCATCAATATTACCACTATGAATAGCTGAAAGATGGATTGAGTCGCGAATAATCTGGTGGGTCTCGGCGCTGGTATGGGCAATCCAGCAACAGCGTTGTTGCGGATGGTCTTGGGCACTGCCAAGGTAAGACATATACGGAACTGGTTCATCACCTGGCTGTTCTTCCAGAGCCGTGAAATCGACAGTACGACCATCAATTCTAGGGGGGGTACCGGTTTTAAGTCGCCCCACTGTAAATGGCAGTGCGCGTAGTCTTTGCGCCAGGGCATTGGCTGGCTGATCCCCTGCCCGCCCACCGCCGCTCTGGCTGTCGCCAATATGAATAACCCCACCTAGAAAGGTACCAGTGGTTAATACCACCGTATCGGCCAGGAAGCGCAACCCGGTGTCGGTTACACAGCCAAGCACCCGTTCGTTCTCGACGATCAAGTCATCAACCGCAGCTTGGAATATTTGCAAATTTGGCTGAAACTCAACCGCCTGCCGAATGTGCGCTTTGTATAAACTCCTATCGCACTGCGCCCTAGTTGCTCGCACTGCCGGGCCTTTGCTTGAGTTAAGAGTGCGAAACTGGATGCCAGAAACATCAGCGGCCTGCGCCATAATTCCGCCAAGGGCATCAATTTCGCGCACCAGATGACCCTTGCCGATACCACCAATAGCTGGATTGCAACTCATCTGGCCTATGGTTTCGATATTGTGAGTCACCAATAGAGTCAGCGCACCGGTACGCGCCGCCGCCAATGCTGCTTCGGTACCGGCATGACCGCCGCCGATTACAATTACAGCATATTTACTGGATGTTTGAGGAAGCATATAAGAGCCACATTGCCACGGATAATTCTACAAAAGATCTGCCTATTTTACTGAGTTATTAGCATTTTATCAGTATTACTTTGAATCCGTCACCATAAGCAAAGCCACGATATAAGACATACTATATCGTGGCTTTATCTTGGGGCTTACAATAATCTCGACTAACTACCCTTTAGTGTTTGCTGCCGGAAGAGCGCGAAGAATGCCCACCACCCGAAGAGCGCCCGCCTCCGTACGATTTGCTTCCTGAGTAGCCTTTGGACCGATAATTTGAGCGACCCCTGCTTTTATGTGATCCTCTTTTATACGACTTACCTAGTCTGGTCTTTTTGTGCCGCTGCTTAGAGCTACTACTTGCGATTACTCGGTAGCCAGATACAGCCGGAACGCGTTGCAACATTTGCGGCGGAGCCCACTTGTCATGCCCCTTACCCACAATTGGGCTCGGGCGTAATGCACTGACACCGCCCACGGAGTAGGAACCACGATATAAATCAGGACCGCCGTTGTACAAATTAGCAACCTGCACTGGTGCTTTTTGCTTGCCGTTATGACTAGCTTTATGCTCTGACTGGCTGTCAGGAGGGGTTCCGTGAGACCTGTATGGTGGATTCAGGTACCACTCCATCCCAGCGTCCCAATAAACCGAAGTGTTATTATAATTATGCGGACGCCTGCTCAAGAACCTGCTCCGATACCCGTACCCATTATAGTTATAGTTATAACCAAAACTGTTACCAGTATAAAAATTCGAGCCAAAGTGCCACGGATAAATATAGCTGCCAAAGCCTACATTAACCACAGGATTATCGTAATACACGCCAGAACCAGCTGACCTATAGCTTTGCGTATTAGCACAACCGCTTAATAACAGCGTAGCCAGAACCGCAATAATAAGAGCTTTCCTCATAACTTTTGTTCCTGTAATAATTCGAGTCCTGAAATAACTATAGCACACTACCTGAGCCCTATCTGAACGAGGCCGTGAGTTCACCCACTATTGCTTACAGTCATTGAGTATCCCTAGTGATCGCCTCGCTTACTGCTGGAGCTGTGTTTACGATTAGTGCTTGGGCGGCTCTGCCTATGCCCAGACTTGCCCGAGTTATGCCGCGGCTTACTCTTGTGGCCACCAGCCCGTGCCGGCATGGGCTTGGTAGTCGGCATTCTGACCCCGCTAACATGGCCTGCAGTACCTGGAAGCTTAATAACCGCTGGCGCGAAGGCCTTGGCACTAGCACTACGATGAAGGCGCTGAATTGGTATTTCTCTACCCTTAAATTGCGTTCCACCAGCGACCGATACGCCCTGATGCAGCTCCGGTGGTGGAGCCAAAGCTTTACTGCCCCCTTTGTCTGAAGCGGAGCGCACATACCTGGCGCCGCCCACAGGGTAGTTAATATAGCCCTCAGAATGCCGTGCGGGTAATTTCACCACCCGTACTGGCTCCTTTCGCTTATTCTTGTGTTTAGGCCGCCGGTAATCTGTTTCACTTCCAGAATGTCTGAAGGCATACGCCCCATGCTGCGGACCGGAGTGCGGATAATAGTAAGGGCCAAGCCCATAGGACCAATGAATTGGGTAATTAAAGTAACCCCAATACGGCCCGAGACGACCGTAATCTATACCATGCAAACCACCCCAACCATAACTATAGCTATACCCATACCCGGGGTAAAACCCTCGATTAAAAGACCATGGATAGCTATACCAGCCAAAACCACTAGAAACCCGTACACTTG
>JAJRYF010000129.1 GCA_024275935.1 Gammaproteobacteria bacterium
CGATAGTCTGGAAGAAGTACAGAACTATGCAACAAAATGGTTATGGTTTTATAATCATGAACGACCGCATAAGGCTAATGATGGATATCCACCATTACTGGCGGCTTAAACTCTACTTTTGGCGACAGCTAAAAAAGGGAGAATTACCAACCCAAACACTGAAATCTGCTTTTTTATATAAGAGTGGTGCTTTTTTGTGCTAGATGTGCTGGTAGGGTGAAGAGTTAACAGCTTAAAATTATACCCCGCCAAGGCTTTGGCTTATAATCAATAGCAGGCCAATATATAGCTGGGTGATATCATCTAAAAATAGACGCTTGGCTTAATTTACCCTAGTCCCAAAATTGATTCATGAGGTAGCAGTGACAAAGTATAAGATTGTAATACCCGCGCGTTTTGCGTCCACTCGCTTGCCTGGGAAGCCGCTAGCCCTATTGGCGGGTAAGCCGATGCTGGAGTGGGTGTATCAGGCGGCTATTGCATCTGCGGCAACTGAGGTGGTAATTGCTACTGACGATTCACGCATTTCTTTAGCGGCCAAAGAATTCGGGGCTGAGGTGGTTATTACCGCTGCTGAACACAGCAGTGGCAGTGAAAGAATAGCCGAATGTTGTCGGATTTTAGGCTGGCCAGAGCAGAGCTTGATAGTAAACCTACAAGGTGACGAACCGTTAATGCCACCAGCCTGCTTGGATCAGGTAGCTAGCCTTTTGCAAAGTACGCCGGGTGCGGGTATTGCCAGTCTGTATTGGCCAATTAGCGGGGTTGATGAGTTTGCAGATACCAATGTGGTAAAAGTGACTTGTGATGCGCGCGATCGAGCTTTGTATTTTAGCCGCAGCCCAATTCCGGCAGACGGCATTGATATTGCTAAGCGCCACTTGGGTCTATACGCTTATCGCAACCATGAGTTGCAACAATTGGTTAAATTGCCGGAATCTCCATTGGAAAGAAGAGAAAGACTAGAGCAATTGCGCTGGTTGAGTAATGGTAAAAGCGTGGCTATGGCTAGGGCCTCTAAACCGATTCCCGCCGGTGTTGACTCTGAGGAAGACTTGCATAGGGTTGCTACAATCTTAGCTGAAACAGCAATTTAGCTAACAACGATTTGTTTAGACCGTCCTTATAAGGCGAGTTATAGTTATGATGTTCTTAGGCAATGTGGAAATTACAGTTTGTTCGCAGGCAACACTAGAAGCCAAGGCTATTCCTACGCTTTCTCCCTTTGCGCTGATTAATTTAATTCTGGTGATGAGTTTTTCCGCTTTATTGCGGTATGGTGTTTAGGCTATGATATTGACACACGCAAGCAAGCTCCCACTTGAATTGATGAGCCTAGGGAATGTCTTGTGCGGAAAATACATACGAATGCCAAATTGTAGCCAGACTTAAATGTACAGCGCATATGCTGTTGGCTCATATATAGTCAAAGCGTAATGCCACTGTGTATAAAAAATATATATACTGTAGATTATGAATTATAGCTATATTCAGTGGCATTCTTTATGTTTTTATCACCTTAACCCAGATGATATCTGGATTTATTAATGTTGTTTTTATCTGTATGACTCAATTAATATGAGCAATATATTATTTGTGTGCCTTGGCAATATTTGCAGATCGCCATTGGCTGAAGGATTTTTCCAGTATCATTGTCAACAGCATAAACTTGAGCGCAGATTTTCTGTAGACTCTAGTGGAACTGGGGGTTGGCATATAGGTAAGGCTCCAGACTCTCGCGCCATTAAGGTTGCCGGGGAAATGGGGATTGATATATCCAAGCTAACAGCAAGGCAGGTCAACAGTAAGGATTTTCAGCATTATGATTGGATAATTGCAATGGATCGGCATAATCTTGTTGACCTTGAAGATATGGCTAAAAATACTAACTCTCACGCTCGTATCGAACTGCTTTCGAGATTAATTAACACTTCTGCATTTGTTGATGTGCCGGATCCCTGGTACGGCGATTATGCAGATTTCCAACAGGTGGCTGGGCTTTTGGATCAGGCTTGTGCGACACTGCTGAATGTGGTCTTGAGAAATGCCTGAGAAGCAACCAGCTGAGGTTTCAACGGAAGCCAGCTTTGATGGTAAGGCCTTTGCCCGTAGTTTAAACAATAAACCGGGCATATACTCGATGCTGGATCGGCAAGGAATCCCACTGTATATCGGCAAAGCTGCACAGCTTAGAAAGCGGGTTTCTTCTTATTTCAATGCGCGCCCAAAGAATTCTCGCATTAGCCGAATGTTGGCTCAAGTTAAGAGTATAGATATTGCCATTACACGGACTGAAGCCGAAGCTTTGCTGCTTGAAAATCAGCGCATCAAAGTCCACCAACCGCGCTACAATGTGCTGCTAAAGGATGACAAAAGTTATCCGTTTGTGTTCCTCTCTAGTGCCGATGACTTTCCCCGAGTGGCTTTTCATCGTGGCGGCAAAGCTGTTAAGGGCCGTTATTTTGGCCCTTTTCCCAGTACTACTTCAGTGCGCGAGAGTATTAATCTGATCCAGCGTATTTTTCGCATTCGTAATTGTGAAGATAGCGTTTTCTCGCACCGTTCACGCCCCTGTTTGCAGTATCAAATCAAACGCTGTTCAGCGCCGTGTGTGGACTTGGTTAGCAAGTCTGATTACCGTGCCGATGTAAATGATGCAATTAATTTTCTTGAGGGCCGTAATGAGAAGGTGTTGCAACGCCTGGCAAAACGGATGCAGGCCCTTGCAGGGCAGCAAAAGTTTGAGGAAGCAGCCCATTACCGGGATCAAATTGCTAATTTAAGGACGCTTCAGGCTAAACAATATATTGATACAGCCGAAGATACCGACTGCATTGCCTATGCTGCCAAGGGCGGGCTGACCGTAATTCAGTTGATGAGTATTCGCGGGGGGCGTAACATCGGTAGCCGCACTTATTACCCTAGTGGCGCGGCCGGGGTCAGTCCTGCCAGAGTGATGGCGGCTTTTCTGGGGCAGTATTTTGCAAACAAACCGGCCCCGCCGATATTGTTATTATCTGTGGCAGCAGATGATCAAGCATTGTTTGCCCAAACCTTGAGCGTTGCCGCTGGCAAGAAAGTACAAATTATCACTCGGCCTAGAACCGGCAGAGCAAAATTACTGGGAATGACAGTCTCCAGTGCCCGCAATGCGTTGGTCATGAAGCAGCTTAGCAAGGCAAGTATTGAAAATCAGTTTGCCAAGTTAGCACAACTATTACAGTTTGAGGTGGTTCCACAGCGCTTGGAATGTTTTGATATTAGCCATATCAGTGGTACCAACACTGTGGGTTCTTGCGTGGTGTTTGACCGCAGCGGCGCATTAACTGGACAATACCGGCGCTTTAACCTTAAAAACATAAGTCCGGGAGATGACTATGCGGCTATGCGCCAAGTGCTAAGCAGGCGTTACACCAGGGTAGTAAAAGAAGATGCCGTACTGCCAGATATGGTGATAGTTGACGGGGGCAGGGGGCAACTTAAACAGGTACAGGAGGTAATGATTGAATTAGGCTTAGCCAGCATCCCGATACTGGCTATTGCCAAAGGACAAGGGCGCAGGGTGGGCCATGAAGAATGGCTTCCAGGGTGGCAACTTAGCCCATTAAGGCCGCCAGCAGACTCGGTTGCCGGACACTTGTTGCAACAAATTCGTGATGAGGCGCATAGGTTTGCGATTGCCGGGCACAGAGCCAAGCGCAAACAGACAATACAACGCTCTCAGTTAGAGAAGGTTTCCGGTATAGGAGTTAAGCGCAGGCGTGCGCTGCTGGAGTTCTTTGGTGGCTTGCAAGGGGTAAAGAGTGCGAGTGTCGAAGAGCTGCAAAGAGCCGAGGGTATTAGTCGAAAGCTGGCCGAGCAGATATATGCGGCCTTTAGGTAATAGCAATAACGCAGAACTACTATTACCTCAATGAATTGTCTGCGATAATACGCTACAGACAAGAAATCAACCTTAGGATTAGCCTTGACACTTACATTGCCAACCATGATTACTTTATTCAGAATTATTCTGATCCCGGTTTTAGTGTTATTTTTTTACCTGCCATATCATTGGTCAAACCTCGCCTGCGTTATAGTTTTTTCCTTGGCGGGGCTTACTGACTGGCTTGATGGGTATTTGGCACGGGCTATGAACCTAACCAGTGATTTGGGTGCTTTTCTTGATCCGGTAGCAGATAAACTTATGGTTGCTACCTCTTTAGTTTTGCTAACGCAACTACATAGTCGAGATTATACTGCTAGCAGTATCGCATTTGCGATCTCAGCTGCCGTTATCATTGGTCGAGAGATATCTATCTCTGCATTGCGTGAGTGGCTGGCAATGATGGGCGAGAGCTCAAAAGTTAAAGTCACTTTCTTTGGAAAATTGAAAACTGTGATGCAGATGTTGGCAATTGGCTTCTTGCTATATCGCGAGCCTCTGTGGATATTCCCGGTACAGGTAATTGGCGAATGGTTGCTGTATATTGCTGCCGTATTAACTATCTGGTCGATGGTCATATATTTCCGACAGGCCTGGCCAGCTATGCGTGGCCGAGGATGAAACCACCAATGACTACTAGAAAAACCCAGGCTGAACTGTCAGACCTACATATTCTCTATCAAAATTCCGTGCAGGAAGTAGAGGCTGAAATTGATTTTGTTGTGGCAACATGGAAGCAGTTACGCCAGCGCCAGGTGTGTTTACTGCGTGAGGATTTTTGCGGCACTGCCAATACTTCTTGTGAGTGGATTCGACGGAACCCAGTACATCAGGCAATCGGTGTTGACATGGACGCTGCGGTGCTGGAGTGGGGTCGGAAGCATAATCTTGGCGCATTAACAGCAGAGCAGCAGCAACGCTTGTCATTGCTTCAGGATAATGTTCTAAATGCCGAACTTGAGCCTGTTGATATCACCCTGGCAATGAATTTTAGTTATTACCTGTTTTTGACCAGAGCAGACTTGTTGGCATACTTCGTTAGTGCGCGTAATGGTCTTAAGGTAGATGGTTTGTTGATTCTGGATTCCTACGGCGGTTATGAAGCCCCAATGGAGCTAGAAGAGCCGCGTGAGTGCGATGGCTTTACTTATATTTGGGATCAGGCAAAGTTTAATCCGATTAACTCGGAAATGGATTGCCATATTCATTTTGAATTCGATGATGGTTCCAGAATTGAAAAAGCTTTCAGCTACCATTGGCGCTTGTGGACCTTGCCTGAGATCCAGGAGCTTTTATTAGAAGCCGGCTTTTCCACTGCCACTGTGTACTGGGAAGGTACCGATGAAGATGACGAAGAAGAGGGCAATGGCATCTACGAGCCAGCGACTGAGGGTGATGCAGACGCTGGCTGGATAGCCTATATAGTGGCTGAAAACAATTAAAAACCTGCATATGTGGGCATGGAATGGTCAGCATTAATGGCTGCATGATTAGCCTGGCCAAGCGTCAATAAAACACAGGTGGTATAAGGAATATGCGTAGATCAATATCCAGAAGCCAGCTCTTACTACTTGTTTTAGTCCTGCTGTCACTAATTTTCGGTCAATTATTTCTTTATCAACTAGGCGGTGTCGACGGCTTGAGCTTTAGTCAGCGCCTAGTAGTATTTAATCACTTATATGCAGAATTTATGTTTGCAGCCGGACTCCTGGTATTACTCTCAAACGGCTCGGCATTTTGGCGAATATTGGCATATCTGAGCTTTGTTATCTTTATTCTGATATATAGCGTTCAATATATTTCCTTATATATGACCAATGAGTATTTGAGCTCGATTGCGGTTGCAAACCTGCAGCATATTGGCTTGATTTTGAGTCCTAATTTAGTTTTTATATTTGTAGTGCTAGTAGCGAGTCTGGCTGTAGTTGTTTACATCCTCGAGAGTGGCGTTAAGGGGAGCTGTTGGCGTAAGGTAATTGGAATGACTTTGGTTTGCTGGTTGCTCGCGACTGGTTTGAGGTTTGATAGTTATTGGCTGAGCGATTCTGCGCAGAGCATTAGGGCCACACTGTTTAAGCCTGCCAATAATGCGGCTATGCAGTTCTCCCCAATTATCGAGGTATACAAATCTTTTAGCAGAGCCGTGCTAGCTAGGCCAATCGCAGGGCCGTTAAATGCGGTCGAGCAAAAAATAGCCAAAGAATTTGGGATTGAATATAAGAAGCAAAATAATTTCCCCCTGATAAAAGATTATATTTATCGCTCAGAGCTGCCCTTTAAGGGTCTGGAAACCGAGTCCGCAGTTCAGCAGCAGATGAATATAATTGTTTTTTTCAGCGAGGGTATTTCTGCCAGAGTTATCCAGCCATATAACCAGCAATATCCAAATCTGACACCAGGGTTTGCAGAGTTTGCAGGCTCCGCGATGCGGGTAGATAACTACTACAATCACACTTTTGCTACCTATCGTGGATTGCTGGGACAACTTTGTTCTAGCTTCCCGCTTTACGGCGGTGGTAAGCTGGTTAAGCAGGCTGATTACTATTGCCTTGGAAATATTTTGGCTGAGGAAGGTTATGCAACGCATTTTCTTTTTTCACAGCAGAAAAAAACCACTGAACTGGATGAATTACTGACTAAAGCCGGGGTTAATAAGGTTTTGGGTCAAAATGATTTGCGCCATTTATACCTCTCAGGAGAGCCAGCGAAAAGGCCACTAGCACTTAGCGATCAACAATTTATGCGGGCTAGTATTGAGCATTTTAAGAGGCTAGAAGAGCAGCAGTTCGCAGAGCTTAGTCGGCCATTCTTTGTGGGCTTGTACAATATTGAAACCCATGCTTTTTATGAAATTAGCGACGATGGAGAAAAGTACCAGGAACAAGATAACTACATATTAGATGCCATTCATAATTACGATGCAGCTTTTGCCAACTTCTGGCAGTATTTCAAACAGTCATCCTTATATGTAAACACTATTGTGGTCTTAACTTCAGACCATGCACATTTCCAGGGATCTGACTTCGTCTCCTTAGTTGATGGGCAGGCTGATTATAAGCCGTATTTTGTAGATAAAATTCCGTTAATTATTTATCATCCAACAATTGGTTTACCAGAAAGCTTCGATGCTAAGCAAGCAAGCAGTCTTGATTTCACCCCTTCAGTAATACAGTTGTTAAAACTTTCAAATAGGTCTAATTCGTTTCTTGGGGGCTCTATTTTTGAGCGTACACAAACCACAGGAATCGCCTATGGCGAGTCCCATATATATTTGATTGAAGCTACTGGCATAAAGCAACAGGGTGCCTATATAGATAATCTATCTCCAGACACGAGCATCAACCAACTGTATAAAGTGATCAATAATATTCAAGACTTAGAGTTGCAAGGGAGAATTTGGGAGCCTTGAATTTATATTCGCTTATTTAGGGAATAGCATGGTGAACATCAGACGAAAACCAAGTTTGGCACTCTTAACGAGGCTGTAGAAAAACCCCCGAATATTAAAAAACTCTATTTATAGTAAAAATATATCCTTAATAATCAATGTTATATACCTCACGATTTTCAATAAAATAGGGTATTTGGGGTTTTTCTACAGCCTCAACGCCCACCATAAACCTTATTCAGCATTTTACTATAACCCGCATAGTCCTCAGCATTGGCTTCGATCATTTCTGTTGCATTCAGTTCTGTCAGTGCGCCGAAGTGACTTTCGTCCTCGTGCAAGATTAATAATGCCCGTTTGATTGCTGATTTTACTTCTTCGCTAACTGAGCTTGAGGCGGACAGGGTAAGCCCTGGAAATACCTCTGAGGTGTAAATTGGGTACAGGTTCTGGTATCTCTCAACTAGCCATACCGGCGATACCGCTGCATCTGCATCCATACTGAAAATTATTTCCAGGCCGTCCAACCAGGTAGATGAATTTGAGGAAATGTTAGGTTGTGCAAATGGGTTCGAAAAGGCTTCGAGTAACACCAGATAACCTAAGCTCGGAGCTGCCAGGGTTGAAATGGTCTTGCCGACAAACTCGCTCAATGGATCATCGGCATAAGCACCGCTGGTAAGGATTGAAAAGGTCAGATCCTCTTTAACCCTGACCAATGGGGTATAACCCTGTTTTTGGATTCGGTAATCGGTCAACGGTGCATCTTCCAGCACCAGATCAGGAGTCTCGCCATTGCGCAGATTTAACCAATGCTGCTGGAAGTCACGCGGTGACTTTAAGGTTACGGTGTGACCACTGGTGGCATTTAAATAATCAATCAGTGGTTGATATACCTGTTTCGATCGTTCAACCGGGTATGACGGTTGGGCTAGCAAAGTTAATTCGGCAGCTTGTGCTGTGCTGGCTGCGGTAAGTATCGTAATTAGTAATAGAGCAGCAAAGGCATTTCGGAGCGTGTTTTTTACACATATTAGTGAATTAATCGACATTAATTAACCCTCCCAGGTTGGTTTATACTAAAACATACTAACTTATAATTGACAAAAGGCGAAGCTTAAGCGGATATTTTCAGGTTTTGACTGATTTTCTTGCCAGCATCTGTGCACCAAAATAGCGCGGTCGCTGAATCTGTAGCCGCCTTCCTGACAACTGCCAGGCCATGTAAATTGCTATCTATTATCACATGGTTAAGCAACTGGCCATGCTTGTTTCCCTGACTATCGCGGATTACCTGCTCGCCCGTGGGTTCTTCGCGGTGAAGTTGTGCGCTTACTTTATAGAGCGCATACTTGACCTTCCCTAGATACTTAAGTCTGGCTATGATTTCCTGCCCAGGGTAACAACCCTTGGTGAAATCTACCGCGCCGTTATCGACCATTCCCAAAAATTGTGGTAATTGTTTGAGACTGGTTTTCTGGTCTAGCCAAACCATCTTGCAGTTAATGTCTGCCAGTTGCCACTGCTTTAAGTCAGCATGCTCTTGGTTAGTTGGGTTTAATAAGGCAAAACTGCGTTGTTCATCTAAAGGGTGCGGTATTTGTACTGTGGCGGTATTGTTTGCTGATGAAACTCCAAATAACTGCAAGTTCTCAGTCTTGTTAATCTCAACTTTTGCGCGCATTGTATAAAAGCTCAGTAGTTTGCTGATTTTAGCCGCTAATACTGATGGAACTATCAAATAGTAAGTACCTTTGCTCAAACTGAGGGTCAGGCTGCTTATTACTCGACCCTTAACATCACAGTATGCTCCCAGGCGGCTTTCTCCAGACGCCAAATCAAGCACCCCAATGGTTAGCTGGGAGTGCAGAAAAGGCCCAGCATCAGGGCCGGTTAATTGCAAGCAGCTTAAATCTCGTAGGTGATAAGTATTCTTATTTGTCATAACTGCATAATAATCCCTTTAGTGGATAAAGGTAAGCTCTAATACTTACTTCATTTCACATCTTTCCGGGATAGTTAATAGCACGCTTCATTTTCGTCGTTCTGGGGCGGCGAATAACCGAACCCAGCATCCATGCTGTGGAATTGGATCCCGGATATTGCTGCTCGCAATTCCGGGATGGAGGGGAATGGGTACGGTAAATTCCGGGGAGCAAACAGCTCTACTTTTCATCACTTAGAGACCACAAATAACCAGAATCAGAAATCTCTAGGAAGTATCCAGGGCTTTCAGTATAAAATATGTTGATAAGCCTGTTCCCGATGATTGGTTTAGCGATATAATCAGTCATGGACTCAAAGCTTTCAAAATTATGACTGTAAAAAAATCATCGCTAAATAACAAACAGCAGAAGTCTAGAATTATCGCTGATCTGAGTAAGGTTGGGGCCACTAAACTAGAAAACCATCGGCCACGAGAAATTGGTGGCCCAGCAGGCCCTGAACCCACACGCTACGGTGATTGGGAAAAGAATGGCCGTTGCAGTGACTTTTAGGAAACATTCACAATGACAGAAGAAACCCGAAAGCAACGCCTCGAAAGGCCGCTATCGCCCTATATGATTGGGTCGTATTACAAACCCCAGTTAAGCTCTATGCTCTCCATTGCGCATCGTGCCAGTGGGGTTTTTCTGTCTATTTTTGGCGCTACCCTTATGGTTTACTGGTTAGTGGCTCTGAGCCAGGGACCGGTTGCCTATCATGAAGCACTAATGTTATTGTCAGCATGGCCGGCCAAGGTATTGCTTGGTTTACTCTGTTTCGCAATTTATTATCATAGCCTCAATGGTATTCGGCATTTGATCTGGGATACCGGCAGAATGCTGGAAATAAAACAGGCTAATCTGGCAGCTATTATTGTTTTGATAGCCAGCAGCACGGCCGCAATTGTCACTGTTTTAATAGTTGGGGGCTGGTTATGAATATGCGTAATCCACTTGCCAATGCGCGTGGCCACGGCAGCGCAAAATCAGGCACAGAGCACTGGTGGGGTCAGCGAGTTTCAGCGTTGCTGATGATTCCTCTGATTATCTGGATGCTCTATACCATTATCGCCATCATTGGTCAGCCGTACCAGGTGGTTCAGGTTTATTTCAGTCAGTGGATAAACAGCGTATTGGCTATCGCGTTGGTATTGGCTATGTTCCGGCATATACAACTTGGCTTGCAGGTGGTGATTGAAGATTATGTGCATTCCCAGCCATTAGAAACTATCCTCCAGTTACTGGTTAAACTATTTGCTCTGGCAGGCACTATCACAGCCTTGCTGGCAATTATCCGCCTGGCACTACAGGGATAACAAGGTAAAAAAATAACAATGTCAAAAACATATAAGGTAAAAGAACATAAATATGATGTAGTAGTAGTTGGTGCAGGTGGTGCTGGTTTGCGGGCCACCATGGGACTGGCAGCTACCGGGCTTAAAACTGCCGCTCTGACCAAAGTATTTCCTACCCGTAGCCACACGGTTGCCGCTCAAGGCGGCATGTCGGCATCATTAGGTAATATGGGTGAGGACGACTGGCGCTGGCATATGTACGATACGGTTAAAGGTTCAGACTGGCTTGGTGACCAAGATGCAATTGAGTATATGTGCCGCGAAGCCGTACCTTCAGTGATCGAGTTGGAGCACTACGGAGTGCCATTTTCGCGTACCGAAGAGGGTAAAATTTACCAGCGGCCATTTGGCGGTATGACCACTCACTACGGTGAGGGTACAGCCCAGCGCACTTGTGCAGCCGCTGATCGCACTGGTCACGCCATCTTGCATACTTTGTATCAACAGGCGTTAAAGCACAATGCCGAATTTTTTATTGAATATTTCGCTCTTGATCTGCTGATGGATGGTGAAGGTAACTGTAAAGGCGTGCTGGCCTGGGACCTCTCAGAAGGCACCCTGCACCTGTTTCGGGCGCATGCAGTAATTCTGGCTACTGGTGGTTATGGGCGTGCCTACTTTTCCTGCACCTCCGCGCATACTTGCACTGGTGACGGTGCGGGCATGGTCTTGCGGGCTGGCTTGCCAATGCAGGATATGGAATTTATTCAGTTCCACCCAACCGGAATTTATGGGGCAGGGCCATTAATTACCGAAGGTGTTCGTGGCGAAGGTGGTTTTTTGACCAACTCTGAGGGCGAACGCTTTATGGAACGCTATGCCCCGAATGCCAAAGATCTGGCCTCGCGCGATGTAGTTAGTCGGGCGATGACTATGGAAATCAGGGAAGGACGCGGAGTTGGCCCAGAAAAAGATCATATTTTCTTGAACTTGCAGCACCTGGGTGCGGATGTAATAAACAATCGTCTGCCGGGAATCGCAGAGTCAGCGCAAATTTTTGCCGGGGTCGATGTCACTAAAGAACCAATTCCTGTGCTACCTACCTGTCATTACAATATGGGTGGTATCCCAACTAACTATCACGGCGAAGTAGTACAACTCAAAGACGGCGACCCTGACGCAGTAGTTCCGGGTTTATTTGCTATTGGTGAAGCCGCATGCGTATCTGTGCATGGTGCTAATCGCCTGGGGTCTAACTCATTGCTTGATATTATCGTCTTTGGCCGTGCAGTTGCTCATCGTTGCGGTGACTTGATCAAGCCAAATACCAAGCACTCGGATACTGACCAAAGCAAGCTCGATGAATTGTTAGCTGATTTCGACAGCCTACGAAATGCCAAAGGCTCTAAAACTACCG
Source organism: Gammaproteobacteria bacterium (assembly GCA_024275935.1). Taxonomy (GTDB): domain Bacteria; phylum Pseudomonadota; class Gammaproteobacteria; order Xanthomonadales; family SZUA-36; genus SZUA-51. The sequence continues at coordinate 12,011 of JAJRYF010000129.1, forward strand.
CAGAAATCCGCTTGGCCATGCAAAAAACCATGCAAAATAATGCTGCGGTATTTCGTACCGATGATGTACTTCAAGATGGTTGCCAGCAAATCAGTGCGGTCTGGGACTCATTTAAAGATGTCGGGGTTAGTGACCGTTCAATGGTCTGGAATTCGGATTTGGTAGAAACTCTGGAATTACGAAATTTGCTAGGCAATGCCATTACCACCATGTATGGAGCGGCAAATCGCAAGGAAAGCCGTGGTGCTCATGCGCATGAAGATTATCCTGATAGAGATGATGAAAACTGGATGAAGCATTCGTTGCTGAGTGTGGATGCTGATGGCAATGTAGAGATTCAATATCGCCCTGTACACTTGTACACGCTCACCAACGATGTGGAAGTGATACCACCAAAGCCGAGGGTTTATTAAATGGCAGAGTTCAGACTCCCAAAAAATTCGCGCGTAAGTAAGGGCAAGCACTATCCTGCGGCAACTAACGCCAAAAGAACTAAAACGGTACAGGTTTATCGCTGGGATCCTGATGCTGGCGAAAACCCCAGAACTGATACTTTCGAAATCGACCTGGACCAATGTGGACCGATGGTGCTTGACGCCATAATCAAGATCAAAAATGAGATTGATCCGAGCCTGACATTCAGGCGCTCATGCCGTGAAGGTATTTGTGGTAGTTGCGCGATGAATATTAATGGCACCAATACCCTTGCTTGCACTAAGTCTTTAGCAGAGCTGAAAGGGGATATAAAGATCTATCCATTACCGCATTTGCCGGTAATCAAGGATCTGGTTCCGGATATGAGCCATTTTTATGCCCAGTACGCATCAATTAAACCCTGGATGCAAACTCAGAGTCCGGCCCGGCCTGATGAAGAGCGTCTGCAGTCGGTTGCTGATCGCAAGCAGATTGATGGCCTCTACGAGTGTATATTGTGTGCCTGTTGTTCTACCTCTTGCCCAAGTTACTGGTGGAATGGAGATCGCTACCTGGGGCCGGCAATTTTATTACAATCATATCGTTGGATAATTGACTCACGAGATGAGGCAACTGGAGAGCGACTTGATGATTTGGAAGATCCGTTTAAGCTCTACCGCTGCCATACCATAATGAATTGCACCAATACCTGCCCCAAGCACCTAAATCCGGCTAAAGCGATTGCTGAGATCAAGAAAATGTTGCTGGAGCGCCGCGGGGCATAGGCTTGGCTATCGCGGATACCGAATTAAAAAAACTTCGCTGGCGTTCGCGCCGGGGGATGCAGGAACTTGATACTTTGTTAAACCGCTATCTTGACCTCCACGCAACAAAGTTTGACTTGGCCGCAATTGAGAGATTCGATACCCTATTGCGAGTCGAAGACGACCGCCTCTGGCTCTGGCTTTCCGGCCAAAAGTCATGTTCCGAAAGCAATTTAGCTAGGCTAATAGATGACATTCGCGCAACCATTTGACCTGCGTGCGGGGCTGCCGAGCAGTTATCTGGCTGTAACTGGCTTTGTTACTCTGTCACTGCAACTGTTTCTCCTGCTTAGCTGGTTGCAGGGAAAGTTAGATATAGTGTGGTTGGGTTTATCGCTTGCTCTGACGATATTATTTATGCTTATGACCTACCTTTCCAACCGTAGGCAAAAAAACTACAACTTACATTGGCGCGCACAGCCAGCGACCTACACGCTATACTCAAAGCCAGGTGAGCGCCATCAGATTGCAAGCCTGAAGTGCTATAGCATCCAAACAGGCAAGCTAGTGTTTGTGAGTTTTGACTTGGCTGATGCAAGGGTTAAGCACTTGGTATTCCACCAGGCATTGAATGATAAAAATGCTTTCCGGCGCTTTAAAGTATGTTTATGTTGGAGTAGTTCTGAGCCAGAGTAGCTTGTAGATTGGGGTTCGTTCTTCATCCATATCTACGATTGCTAAGCTCATGTGATTTATTAAGTAAGTTTGATATTTTATTGATTTATTAGGATTATTATGACAAAAAAAAACCTAGACCCATTCTGGATGCCATTTACGGGCAACCGTGCTTTCAAAGCCTCTCCACGAATGGTGGTCGCTGCTGATGGCCATTATTACACCACCGACGATGGTCGCCAGGTATTGGATGGGTTTTCCGGGCTCTGGACTACCGGTGCTGGGCATTGCCATCCAAAAATTGTAGAGGCGGTAAGGGCGCAGGCGGGTAAGCTGGATTACTCAGCAGCGTTTCAGCTTGGCCATCCTCAGGCTTTCGAGTTAGCTGACCGGGTGTGTGGACTGGCTCCAGAGGGTTTCAGTAATTGTTTTTTTACAAACTCTGGCTCTGAAGCCGTGGATAGTGCATTAAAAATTGCTCTGGCATATCACCGAATAGGCGGGGAAGGGCATAGAAACCGACTAATTGGTCGTGAACGCGGCTACCACGGGGTTAATTTTGGCGGCATTTCAGTTGGTGGTATTGCTCCAAATCGTAAAATGTTCAGCACTTCCTTGTTGCCCAATGTGGATCACTTGCCGCATACTCATAACCTTGAAAAGCAGGCTTTCAGCAAAGGCCAGCCGCAATGGGGCGCGCATTTGGCGAGCGAATTAAATCGTTTAGTGGCGTTACATGATGGCAGCAATATAGCTGCGGTTATTGTGGAGCCGGTGGCCGGGTCTACGGGTATTCTGGTGCCACCAGTTGGCTATTTACAAGAGCTGAGAAAAATTTGTGACCAGCACGGTATTTTGTTGATTTTTGATGAGGTAATTACCGCTTTTGGCAGAATTGGAGGGGCTTTTGCCAGTGAACGCTTTGATGTAGTTCCCGACATAATAACTTGTGCTAAAGGCCTGACTAACGGCTTTGTGCCAATGGGCGCAGTGTTAATTAAAGAGAAAATCTTTGAGCGCTTCATGCAAGGCCCGCCCAATGCTATTGAGCTGTTTCACGGTTACACCTATTCCGGCCATCCGCTAGCCTGCGCCGCTGGCTTGGCAGCAATGGATGTATTTAAAGAAGAAGGCTTGTTTGAGCAGTCCCGTGCTAATGAAAAGATGTTTGAAGCCGCATTACACAGCTTTAAAGGCATGGACGGGGTGGTTGATGTGCGTAACTTCGGCCTGATGGGGGCAATCGAACTAGCCCCTTCAGAGCAGCCTGGTGAGCGCGGCTATGAGGTATTTACTGAGTGTTTCCGCCAGGGTGTATTTATCCGTAATGGTATGGATACGCTCCAATTCTCACCATTCTTTGATGGTGATGAAGATTATTACACGCAGATATTCGATACAGTACGCAAGGTGATTGGAGGTAGTGGAAAATGAGTCAAACTCTTGGACACATAATTAATGGTGAATATATACCTGATACAGCACGCTGCCAGGATGTGTTTAACCCTGGGCTTGGTAAGGTTATCCGCAAAGTTGCCCTGGCTAGTGCAGATACGGTAGACAAGGCTATTACTGCTGCTGAAAATGCCTTTCCGGCTTGGCGTGATACGCCGCCATTGAAGCGTGCGCGAATTATGTTTCGTTTCCACCAGCTACTGACAGAGAACGCTGACGAAATTGCTGCTTTAATATCCGAAGAGCACGGTAAAATTCACCATGATGCACTGGGTGAGTTCCAGCGTGGTCTGGAAGTGGTGGAGTATGCTTGTGGCGCGCCTGAACTGCTCAAGGGTGAGCATTCAAAGAATGCCGGTCCTAAGGTGGATTCGTGGAGTGAGTTGCAGCCGTTGGGCGTAGTTGCCGGAATTACCCCATTTAATTTTCCTGCCATGGTACCAATGTGGATGTTTCCGATGGCAATTGTTTGCGGCAATACTTTTGTGCTCAAACCATCTGAAAAGGACCCCAGTGCTGTGATGCGGGTTGCCGAGTTACTGCAACAAGCTGGGCTTCCAGACGGGGTATTGAACCTGGTTAACGGTGATAAGGAAGCTGTAGGTGCCTTATTGGCCGATAACCGAGTCCAAGCGCTGAGCTTTGTTGGGTCGACACCGATTGCTGAATATATTTATGCCACTGGCTGTGCCAATGGTAAACGGGTTCAAGCCTTAGGCGGGGCTAAGAATCATGCGCTAATCCTGCCTGATGCAGATATTGATAATGCCGTTAATGCTTTGATGGGGGCTGCTTTTGGCTCCTGTGGCGAACGCTGCATGGCTATTTCTGTAGCCGTAGTAGTGGGCGATGAACTGGCTGATACCATGGTCGCTAAACTGGCCGCACAACTTGCTACTATGAAAGTTGGTATTGGCACAGACAACAGCATGGAGATGGGTCCGTTAATCAGCAAAGAACACATGCATAAAGTAGCTGGGTATATAGCTACAGCTGAGCCTGAGGGGGCAAAGTTAGTGGTTGATGGGCGCGAACTCTCTGTAGCCGAATATCCCGATGGCTATTTTCTTGGCGGCAGTTTAATAGATAAGGTTAAGCCTGGAATGAAAGTTTATGATGATGAGATCTTTGGTCCGGTTTTATGCGTGGTGCGCGTAGCTAGTATGCAGGCTGGTATGGAGTTGATTAATCAACACGAATACGGCAACGGTACTTGTATCTTTACTCGTGACGGCGAAGCCGCGCGCTATTTTACTGATAATATCCAAGCTGGTATGGTTGGCGTGAATGTTCCACTCCCAGTTCCAGTTGCCTTCCATAGTTTTGGCGGTTGGAAGCGTTCCTTATTTGGGGATTTATACGCCTACGGACCAGATTCGGTCCGTTTTTATACCCGCAGGAAAACCATAACTCAACGCTGGCCATCGGCTGCTGTGCGTGAGGGCGTTAGCTTCTCTTTTCCGAGTTAATTCTTGCTTAACGAAGCTGCTTTCCGGGTCGCCCGCCATGCTCTTTGCGTCTTTCCGGGGCGGCGGTTAGACGGTATGACTGATGAATCAGGCGGCTAATTATTTAGCCGCATTTCTTTCTTTAGTTTCTTCAATCACCACTTCAGAAATATTCTTCGGGCATGGCATATAGTGTGAGAATTCCATAGAGAACTGGCCGCGACCAGATGTCATAGTCCGTAGGGAGCCGATATAACCAAACATTTCTGCCAGCGGCACATCAGCCTTAATGCGTACACCAGTTACACCTTTCTCTTGGTCTTTAATCATCCCGCGACGACGGTTCAAGTCGCCAATCACATCACCAACGTGATCGTCTGGAGTATACACATCAACCTTCATGATGGGTTCAATTAACTGAGGTCCGGCCTTAGGCATGGTTTGTCGGTAAGCACCTCTGGCAGCCAGTTCAAAAGCTACTGCGGATGAATCTACAGCATGGTAACCACCATCGTACAACTCAATCTCTACATCAAGTACGGGGAAGCCAGCAAGCGGGCCTTCTTCCATCATATTCTTGAAACCCTTTTGAATCGCCGGGAAGAACTCTTTTGGTACATTACCACCGGTAACAGTAGAGTTAAAGACGAACCCGGAGCCTGGCTCACCTGGTTTGATCCAATAATCAATCTTGCCGAACTGACCTGAACCACCAGACTGTTTCTTGTGGGTGTAGCTATCGTCGATAGCTCTAGTGATGGTTTCACGGTAAGCTACCTGTGGTTTTCCAACATCAAGGTCAACGCCGTAGGTGCGCCTGAGAATATCGACCTTAATATCAAGGTGTAACTCGCCCATGCCTTTAAGTATGGTTTCACCGGAATCCACATCAGTTTCAACTCGGAAAGAAGGATCTTCAGCAATCATTTTACCAATCGCTATCCCCATTTTTTGCGAGCCACCTTTGTCTTTGGGAGAAACAGCGATAGATATCACCGGATCAGGGAAAACCATCGGTTCCAGCGTGGCAGGGTGCTTAGGGTCGCACAAAGTGTGCCCGGTTTGGACGTTTTTCATTCCAACAATAGCGATAATATCGCCAGCCTGTGCACGATCGATCTCGTCTCGGTCATCAGCATGCATTTCAACCATGCGGCCAATGCGCTCAGTTTTACCGGTATATGAATTAAGGATGGTGTCGCCTTTATTAAGCGTGCCGGAATATACGCGGACAAAAGTCAGCGCACCAAAGCGATCATCCATGATTTTAAAGGCTAAGGCCCTGAATGGCTCTTCTGTAGAAACTATAGCAAACTCGCCGGTTTCCTCTCCTTCTTCATCAGTCAGAGGCTGGGGTTTAACTTCAGTTGGGTTCGGCAGGTAATCAACAACCGCATCCAGAATAATCTGCACACCCTTGTTTTTGAAGGCCGAACCACAGTAAGTTGGGAAGAAGTCGAGGGCGATAGTGCCTTTGCGAATACATTTTTTGATATCTTCTATGGAAGGTTCTTTTTCTTCCATATAAGCCATCATAATATCGTCATCCTGCTCAACAGCAGTTTCGATGAGTTTGTGGCGGTACTCTTCCACTAAGTCAACCATATCCTCTGGAACATCTTCAACTGTGAAGTTGTCCATTTCGCCACTTTCGTCCCAAATATATGCCTTGCGAGTTAGCAGGTCAACCAAGCCAATAAAGTCATCTTCAGTACCGATAGGCAACACCATCACCAATGGGTTGGCGCCTAGGACTTTTTCAACCTGGCCAACCACACGCAAGAAGTCAGCGCCGATACGATCTAGTTTATTTACAAAAATAATCCGCGCAACTTCTGATTCGTTAGCATAGCGCCAGTTGGTTTCAGACTGCGGCTCAACACCGCCAGAGCCGCAGAAAACACCAACGCCACCATCGAGCACCTTTAGTGAACGATACACCTCGATTGTAAAGTCAACATGGCCTGGGGTATCAATAATATTGAAACGGTGGCCATCCCAAAAACAGGTAGTAGCCGCAGACTGAATGGTAATACCACGCTCCTGTTCCTGCTCCATAAAGTCAGTAGTAGCTGCACCATCATGCACCTCTCCGGTTTTATGGATTTTGCCAGTTAATTTGAGAATACGCTCAGTTGTTGTGGTCTTGCCAGCGTCAACGTGGGCGAAAATACCAATGTTTCTATATAGGCTTAAGTCTGTCATTGTTGTGCTCGATTAGAAATACCAAAATTAGCCAGCTATTTTAACAAAATTAAACGCAAACACCTAATTATTTTTACTCTTGTAGTCACCGGGCTACAAGGAAAGCACTCAG
>JAJRYF010000130.1 GCA_024275935.1 Gammaproteobacteria bacterium
ACGGTTCTTTTTACGGTATTATTCTTCATGGTCTATCTCTCTCTGTTGATGTTTGGTTTGGAATTTACATCATCGCTCATTTGAAGCCGTTATGGGAGAGGTGGACCATTCCATTAGCAGTGAGATACCCTTAAATATTTATTTGTCAGTTATACTGCTGCCTATTATATTTGTAGCAGCTTGGGGATTTAGCTTTACCGGAGAATTATGTGACTGCAATTATTGATGAACTACTGCATGTAATAGAGCTTGAGCGCATTGAAGACAATATCTTTCGTGGCCAAAGCCGGGATATTGGCACTCCCAGAGTTTTTGGTGGCCAGGTATTGGCGCAGTCACTATTGGCGGCCTCGCAGACGGTTGATAACGGCAGAAAGCCGCACTCATTACACGCATATTTCCTGCGTGCCGGAGATGTAAACGCACCAATCGTATATGAGGTAGATCATAGCCGTGAGGGACGCAGTTTTACCGCCAGAAGAGTGGTAGCCATCCAGCATGGCAGACCAATATTCACCATGGCCACATCTTTTCAGAAGCCCGAGCAGGGCCTGGAGCACCAATTGCCTGCGCCAGATGTGCCAGACCCAGAAAGCTTGGGGCCGGCATTGAAGTTGGACGCAGAAACTTTAGAGAGAATCCCGGTAAAACTCCGGCGTTGGTTTATTGAAGAGGGGCCATTTGAGTTCCGTTCAGTACAGAAAATTAACCCGGTCAGCCCCGGAAACTTGCAGCCAGAGCGCCAAGTATGGTTTCGTTGTCGTGGCAAGCTACCGGATAATCAGGATTTGCATCAAGTCTTATTAGCTTATGCCTCAGATTTCCAGTTGATAGGCACTGCGGCACTGCCACACGATCTATCATTTCTTAGCGGTAAGTTGATGCTAGCGAGTCTGGATCATGCAATGTGGTTTCATCGCCCGTGCAGAGTGGATGATTGGCTGTTATATGCTTGCGATTCGCCCAGTGCTACTGGCGGCAGAGGTTTATCCAGAGGTAGTGTTTTTGATCTTGCAGGAAATTTAATTGCCAGCACGGCCCAGGAAGGGGTAATGCGTAAGCTTGATAAGAGTTAGAAAACCCCTGCCGTAGCAGGAGTTTTTATAGTTATTTTTTGTTTTAGTCAGGCCTTTTTTACTATCCCAAGAATAAATAGTAAGACTACAGCACCGATGGTGGCGGTAACTATTGCACCCACAATTCCGCTGCCGATTGATACACCTAGTTGTGGCAATAACCAGCCACCGATAAATGCGCCGATAATACCTACGATAATATTACCTATTAGTCCTAATCCGCCGCCTTTCATGATAACGCCTGCAAGCCAACCGGCAACACCACCGACAATCAACCAGGTTAGTAGTGAGTTAATTTCAATTTCCATAATAATCCCTCAGTATCTTCTATTACAAAGGCCGAGCAAACAAAATTGTTCGACCACATGATTCTAGTCTAAAATGGTGTGTATAATCAAACTCAACATAAGGAAATGTAAAAATTGGAGAAAAATATTAATACTAAAAACCAGGCAAAGGTGGTAATTATTACCGGTGCAAGTAAAGGCATTGGTGCCGCAACTGCTAAGAAACTGGCTGCTGATGGCAAGCTAGTTGTCGTTAGTTCGCGTTCTTTGAGCAACTGCCAGCAACTTGTAGATGAAATCGAAAGCATGGGTGGGAGCGCGCTGGCGGTTGCCTGTCATATTGGTGATGAAGGACAATTACAAAACTTGATAGACCGGACAATAGCTCGCTGGGGTCGTATTGACGGGCTGGTATGTAATGCTGCTTCGAACCCAGTTTACGGCCCTAGCAAAGTTGTTGACTATGCGGCTTTTGAATTAATCATGCGCAATAATGTTTATAGCGCCATGCGCCTGACCGTAATGGCCGCAAAACACATGGCTGCAGGTAGTTCAGTGGTTATAATTAGTAGTATTGCCGGTTTAATGGGCAGCCGTATGCTGGGGGCTTATGGCATTTCAAAGGCTGCGGAAATGCAATTGATAAGAAACCTGGCTTTAGATTATGGCAAGCAGGGTATTCGAGTTAATGGGGTCGCCCCTGGATTGATCCAGACTGATTTTTCCAGTGCGTTGTTTGAGAACCAGGCCTTGTTAAGTAAAATAGAGCACGAATCAGCCCTTGGCAGGGTTGGCTTACCAGATGATATAGCTGGGCCTATCTGCTTTCTGTTAAGTGATGCAGCAGCGTTTATCAGTGGTCAAACCATAGTTGCTGATGGCGGCATGATTATTTCGGATCCGCTTTAACTATGCGAATATATATCTATACATTACTAATTTTGTTATCTCTACTTTTTGCCCAGAGTCTTGTTGCCAAGGTTTACAAGTATACAGATGCTAATGGTATTATTTATTACACCAACAATAAGCCTACAGGTCATAGTTTTAAGGTGTTAACTTTCCCTTGCTATGCTGGTAGCAGAAAATGCGGGCAAATCAGTTGGGAGAATGTACGCCTCATGCCAACCAAGTACGCCAATCTGATTGAGCTGGCTGCGGCAGAAAGCTCGGTGGATGCAGCCTTAATACGCGCTATCATCCACGCTGAGTCGGCATTTAACCCAGAGGCTGAGTCACCTAAAGGGGCGCAGGGTTTGATGCAGCTTATGCCCTTCAACCAGCAACGCCTAGGGGTTAGTAATCCATTTTTGCCAGAACAAAATATCCCAGGAGGAGCCAAGCATCTGGCAGAGTTATATTCCCAGTTTGGGGATGATTTTGATCGCGTAGTAGCAGCCTATAACGCTGGGGCTGGAGCGGTTAATAAATATGATGGCGTGCCACCGTTTGCAGAAACGGTCGAGTACTTGCGCCGCGTAAAAATACTATACAGAAGGTACGGCAGCCTTTGAGTGCGGGTTAAGAATAAGTACTTCGGGCTTAGAAAATCAGCCGCGCATCAGCGACAACATCGAGCTCGTTTAGCGCCGCGATTACCTCATCACAGGCCTTAATTCGCCAATCCTTATCCAACCGCAGTCGAGTTCCGGCGCGCTGATTGCGGTAATGTATTATCACTTCCGCCTGGCCTTTACGGTAAGGCGCGAAACTATTTTGCAGCTGATATACAAGATTATTAACCGGACCCTCGATATTTATACTAATGGCCTTGGCATACTGGCTTCGAGCTTCTTGCAAGCTCAAAACCCGATTGGCCACCATGCGGAAACCGCCGCTAAAGCTATCGGCTTTTACCGGTCCTTCAATTACTACAATCTCATCTTTTATCAGGCGGTCGGCGTAGAGTGTCCAGCTTTCATCAAATAGTGCAATTTCAATTTTCCCGGTGCCATCATCAATGCCAATAAAAGCCCGGTTGCCGCGCTTGCGAATACCCAATACCAAGCCACAAAGTACCATCTCAATACCGCGCTGGCGATAGCTCTTGCCGTCAGCAGGTGCTTCGGGAACATTGTCAACCAACTCTCCGAGTTGACAGCTAGTAATTTTTTTCAGGTCTGTACGCCAGCGGTCTAGTGGGTGGCCGCTTAGGTATATGCCTAAAGTTTCGCGTTCACCGCGTAAGCGTAGGTCTTCAGGCCACTCTGGGATGGTCGCGGTTTCAGTGTCGCTATTCGAGCTTTGATTGGGCTCTGTACCCACTACATTGCCGAACATATCTACTTGCCCAGACTCGCGGTTGTGCTGGTTTTGTTCAGCCGCTTGCATCGCCGCAGGTAGCAATATTTGCATCCGCGCCCGATTATGGTCTTTATCAAGGCTATCCATAGCGCCGGAGCGGATCATGATTTCCATTACCCGCTTGTTGATTCGACTGAGGTCAAGGCGTTGGCAAAAATCACTTAGATCAGTAAATTCTCCATTTGCTTCGCGCTCAGCAACTAGCGTTTCAACTACAGCCTGACCAACACCTTTAACTGCGCCAAGTCCGTAGCGAATAGTGTCAGCTAAGATGGCCTGGAAATGCCAGTTGGAATGATTTACATCCGGCGGCTTGATGTTTAACTTGCTGCGTTTACAGTCTTCAATCAAGCTGGCAATTTTATCGGTGTTATCCATATCCGCTGACATGGTAGCCGCCAGAAATTCGGCCGGATAATGCGCCTTCAACCATGCAGTTTGGTAAGCAATCAGGGCATAGGCTGCGGAATGCGATTTATTAAACCCATAGCCGGCAAAGGTTTCCATTTGGTCAAAAATGAAGTTAGCCTTGTTTTCGCTCAGTTCGCGCTGAACGGCACCTTCAACGAAAACCAGTCTTTGTTTGGCCATTTCCTCGGGCTTTTTCTTGCCCATAGCGCGGCGCAGAATATCAGCTGCCCCGAGTGAGTAGCCAGCCAGTATCTGAGCGATTTGCATTACCTGTTCCTGGTACAAAATCACCCCATGTGTGGGCGCTAAAATAGCCCGGATACGAGGGTCAGGAAAAGTGGTTTCGGCGCGTCCATGTTTGCGCTCTACATAATCGCCAACCATGCCAGATTCCAACGGGCCCGGGCGGAATAGGGCGACCAGGGCGATAATATCTTCAAAACTATCTGGTTGTAAGCGCCGAATTAAATCCTTCATGCCCGGCGATTCCAGCTGAAAAACTGCGGTGGTGTCGTGCGCCTGTAATAACTTGAAGGTTTCAGCGTCAGTAAGGTCCAAATCTTCAATCTGGATTTGTTCAGTGGCTGGCAGGCGCTGGTTAATCGCCTTCACTGCCCAGTCAATAATAGTTAGGGTGCGTAGACCCAGAAAATCGAACTTAACCAGACCGATGGACTCGACATCATCCTTGTCGAACTGGGTAACCACACTTTCGCCATCTGCCTCGCAGTAAAGTGGGGTAAAGTCGGTTAGGGCAGAAGGCGCAATCACCAAGCCGCCAGCATGTTTCCCTGCATTTCTGGTCAAGCCTTCCAGCGACATGGCCAGGTCAAGAATGCTGCGGGTATCTTCCTCGGTTTCATACCGCTGGCGTAGTTGCGGTTCTTCTTTAAGCGCCCCTTCCAGAGTAATCCCAAGGGTCATGGGGATTAACTTGGCAATGGAATCCACAAAGCCATAGCCTTGCCCAAGCACGCGGCCACAGTCACGCACTACGGCCTTGGCAGCCATAGTGCCAAAGGTGATAATTTGGGCTACCTGGTCGCGGCCGTAAGTTCTGGTCACATAGTCAATTACCAAGTCGCGCTGGTCCATGCAAAAATCAACATCAAAATCTGGCATCGACAGGCGTTCAGGATTAAGAAAACGCTCAAATAGTAATTCGTACTTTAACGGATCCAGGTCGGTAATATCCAGCGCCCAGGCAACCACCGAGCCAGCCCCAGAACCACGCCCAGGGCCGACTGGTATCTGATTTTTTTTGGCCCAACGGATAAAGTCAGCAACAATCAGAAAGTAGCCGGGAAAACCCATTTGCTGGATTACATCCAACTCTACCTGCAGACGCTCGCTATAGTCCGACTCGGCTAAACCTGATGCCAGGCCGCGGTGTTCCAGCCTGGCGGCTAAACCTTTGGCAGCAACCGTAGCTAGAAACTCAGCTTCAGTTTCACCCTCTGGTATCGGGAAGGCGGGCAAAACATAATTATCAAACTCCATTTTCAAATTACAGCGGCGGGCTATCTCCACGCTGTTTTCCAACGCTTCAGGAATGTCTTTGAATAGCAGCCGCATGGCATCCGGGCTTTTAAGGTATTGCTGATCGGTATAATGGCTGCGCCTGCGAGGATCACCTAGCTGCTCGCCAGCGTGAATACAAACCCTGGCCTCATGGGCACGGAATTGACCTGACTCTAAGAAGCGAACATTATTGCTGGCAACCACCGGGCATACTAGTTTAGATGCCAAGGCTATTGCAGGCTGATTGTAGCGTTCGTCATCGGCCTGGGAGGTGCGTTGAATTTCCACATAAAAACGCTGCGGGAACTGCTCCATCCAGTCAGCCAGCAGTGCCTCGGCTCTATTGGGATGACCATTCAATAGCGCCTGACCGATATCCCCTTCGCGGCCTGCCGAGAGGGCAATTAACCCATCTGTACAGCCGCTAATCCAGTGGCGCTTAAGCGTTGCAGAATCACGGTTTTGGCCATCCTGCCAAGCCCTGGAAATCAACTGACAGAGATTAAGATAACCACTACGGTCTTGACACAATAAGATCAGGCGGTGCGGTTGCTTGGCATCGTCAGGGTTCTCAATCAGCAAATCCGCGCCAATAATAGGTTTTATTCCGGCTTTTTCAGCAGCCTTGTAAAACTTGACCAAGCCAAACAGATTGCACTGGTCGGTGATCGCCACCGCCGGCATCCCCAGTTCAGCGGCTTTGGCGACCAATTGAGCAGGCCTGACTATGCCATCAACAATAGAAAATTCGCTATGCAGGTGTAAATGGATAAAAGAGCTGGTCACAGTTCAGGTTTTACTCGGATAAATTTCAGATAGCAATTATTACAGAAATCAGCGCCGAGAGTAGGCTGTTTTTCATCACCGGGGGTTGCTGCAAATACTTGAGGTAGATTGGTCAATAGGTTATTATTCCGCCCCCGCAAGCACAATCAAGGCGCGCGTAGCTCAGCGGTAGAGCACTACGTTGACATCGTAGGGGTCACTGGTTCGATCCCAGTCGTGCGCACCAATTTTTGGTTGAAATTTTAGGCTACTCACTCAAAACCTAAAACAATTTGCCACAAACTTTCCAGTTCGATGATTTCTGTGCTACTTAGGGTGGCCAGTATACTGCTGGTTATACGCCTATTATCAATGGTTCTGGTTTGGTCCAGCATAATGTCCGAATCAGCTGTTAGCCCGTCACGCGCTTTAATTCGGTAACGCAGCGGCTCGGCCGCATCAATTAATGCTGTGGTTAGTGGTAGCACAGTGGTGCTTGGGTGGCCGGCCTCGTTAAGTAAATTATTTTGCATAACCAGGCAAGGGCGGATCTTGCCTGCCTCAGTGCCCTTGGATGGGTTGAAGTTAGCTAAATATATGCAGCCGCGTTTATAAGCCATCGCTATCGGCAGCCATAAAATCAGTTGTTGTCTGTAACGCTTGTTTCCTGGTTTTACGCGAAGCAGATAAAATCTTTTGCCTAAGCTCGTCTTTATCCAGTTGTTTGGAGTAATTCCTTACCGCATCCCGAATGACCTTGGAGCGGGTAGTGTGTAAACGCACTGTTAACCGGTTTAAGACGGCATCGAATTCATTATCTGCTTTTACAGTAATAGTTTTCATGGTAATACCTCAGTAATACCAAAGTATTATACAGCAAGAGTGATAAATTAAAAACCGCCGTATAGTCTATAGTAGGCAAGTGCTCAGAACTCATATCCTCGGAGACCAGAGGCGGTATACACCAAATGAGAGTAACGGTAATGGTTATCGTTAGCTATGCCTCAATCCCCACTTTCTTTTTTACTAGCCCTTGGCTAGTAAACACTCCAGTCAAAAATCAAAAATAACCACACTACTATAAACAGCATCCAAAAGAAGAAGGCGTAAGGTGCGGGGTTGTTTTCCCCTCCATAGTCACGCGCGAATACTTCTGGGAATCCCCAGCCAGACATCCAGGCGAGAAATCTGTAGAAGATAATAAGTAGTAGGGGTATACCCAGAAGCAGGCTTTTATATACTGCTTGATAATGTTCATGCAGGTAAAAAAAGTAGATAGAGCTGGCAATGAAAACCCCTGTGGCTACTAGTTGGTGTTTTTCGATCCTCATTGTTGGTTTTCCTAGTACTCAGTTTGCTTAGGTTTAATGATGAAGTCTTGAGTATGGATTGTATTGTAATCATTTAGGGTAAATCAAATTAATTCGGTTGCCCGATAGTGGCTTAACTCAGCTTAGGCGGGTTTGGATATATACAGTGGAGGGTGCTTAGTCGACAAATTTTGACCTCAATCTGACGCATCCAGAATTAGTAGAGGTGCCCTTACATATATACCAACAAAAGCGTAAAATACCCAGTTATGAGCAATGTAATGCGAACTTGCAGTTTTACATAGTCATAAGGGCTAAGAGTCATGTTAATGCAGGGCGCTTGGCGCTCTTTTTTTGTTTTGGATTGTCTTTTGGAGATTTAGATGCCGGCAATTACTTTACCGGATGGTAGCAGTCGTAAATTTGACCAAGCTGTAACAGTGATGGATGTGGCCAATGATATTGGTCCGGGACTTGCGCGGGCAACGCTTGCCGGTGAGATTAATGGCGAGCTGGTAGATGCAAGCACGCTTATTAACGAAGATGTGCAGTTGCGGTTAATCACGGCCCGCGATCCTGAAGGGTTGGAAGTTATTCGCCACTCTACCGCCCATGTTTTAGCTCAGGCAGTGCAAAGATTATTCCCTAAGGCCCAGGTAACTATTGGTCCGGTAATTGATAACGGCTTTTATTACGATTTTTCCTGGGCGGATGGTTTCACTCCAGAAGACCTCGACCGGATTGCGGCAGAAATGCGGCGGATTAAAAAGGATGACTTGCCCATTACCCGCCAGGAGATGTCGCGTGGGGAAGCGATTCAGTTTTTTCAGCAAAAAGGCGAGACTTATAAAGCCGAAATCATTCGGGACATACCAGAGGGCGATACGCTTAGCCTATATAGCCAGGGTGAATTTACGGACTTATGCCGAGGGCCACATGCCCCTAGCACTGGCAGATTAGGTGTTTTCAAGCTAACCAAGCTTGCAGGTGCTTATTGGCGCGGGGATAGCGATAATGAAATGTTGCAACGGGTTTACGGCACTGCCTGGGCTGACAAAAAAGAACTAAAAGCATATTTACTGCGCATTGAAGAAGCTGAAAAGCGCGACCACCGCAAGTTGGGCAAGCAGTTAGGCCTGTTCCATATGCAGGAAGAAGCCCCCGGAATGGTGTTCTGGCATGACAATGGTTGGCGAATTTACACTGAGATCCAGAATTATATTCGTAAACGCATGCGGGCGGAGAATTATCAGGAAGTAAATACGCCGGAATTGGTAGATCTTTCGCTGTGGGAAAGATCTGGTCATGCGGAAAAGTTTCTGGATGAGATGTTCCTTACCAAGTCCGAACATCGCACCTACGCTATCAAGCCAATGAATTGCCCCTGCCATGTGCAGATTTACAATCAAGGTTTGCATTCATATCGTGATTTACCCTTACGGATGGCCGAATTTGGCTCTTGTCACCGTGATGAACCCTCTGGTTCCTTGCACGGTTTGATGCGGGTGCGGGCATTTACTCAGGATGATGGGCATATATTTTGTACCCCTGAGCAAGTGCAGTCAGAAGGTGAGTCTTTTATAAAGCTACTGTACAGCGTATATCGTGATTTCGGCTTTACCGATATTGAGGTTTTGCTGTCTACCAAACCGGAAAACCATATCGGTACAGATGAGCAGTGGCAGCAGGCGGAAATAGCACTGGCGGCATCTTTGGATGCTGTGGGTGTACCGTGGCAAGAGAATCCGGGCGAAGGGGCTTTTTACGGGCCAAAAATTGAGTTTTCCTTACGCGACAGTATCGGGCGTATCTGGCAATGTGGTACTTTGCAGCTAGATTTTAATATCCCGGGCCGTCTGGATGCCACTTACATTAGTGAGGATAGTTCCCGCAAAACTCCGGTGATGTTCCACCGTGCCATTTTGGGCTCACTGGAGCGTTTTATCGGGATTTTAATCGAGCATTACGCCGGTGCAATGCCAGCTTTTCTGGCGCCAGTGCAGGTAGTAATTATGAATATTACTGATAAACAGGCCGATTATTGTAGAAATACTGCTAAAATGCTTGAACAACAAGGCTTCCGCGTCAATTTAGACTTGAGAAATGAGAAGATCAACTATAAAATTCGCGAGCATTCACTGGCAAAGGTTCCATATTTGTTAGTAGTGGGTGATCGTGAGGTCGAGAATCAACAAGTTGCAGTTCGAAAGCGCGGCAATGAAGACCTTGGAGTTATGTCAGTTGAAGACTTTGCCAATAGACTAGCGACAGATGTCGCAGCTTATGGCAGAGAAAATAAAACAGAAGATTAATCTGTAAGTCCTGAGGAGGAATAAACATCGCTAGTGGAAAGAAAGAAACGCGCCGTAATGGTGCTATTCGTGCAACCGAAATTCGGTTAATTAACGCAGCCGGAGAGCAGGCTGGAATAATGCTACTTGAAGAAGCTTTGAAAATGGCAGCAGATGCCTCGCTTGATCTGGTAGAAATATCACCCAACGCCAGTCCGCCAGTTTGCAAAATCATGGATTACGGCAAGTATCGCTTCGAAAACGCGAAACAGAAGCAGCAGTCCAAAAAGAAGCAAAAACAAGTGCAACTAAAGGAAGTTAAATTCCGCCCCGGCACTGAAGAAGCTGATTATCAGGTAAAACTGCGAAATATTCGGCGGTTTATTGATGTAGGCAATCAAGTCAAAGTAACCTTGCGCTTCCGTGGCCGTGAAATGGCCCATCAGGAACTAGGCCGCGACTTACTTATGCGGGTTGAGAAGGATATGGGAGAAGATATCGTCGTCGAGCAGTACCCAAGGATAGAAGGGCGCTTGATGGTGATGATGTTGAATCCTAAGAAAACGGTATAAGTCTGGGTTTCATCG
>JAJRYF010000131.1 GCA_024275935.1 Gammaproteobacteria bacterium
CGTATTTTAAGCTTGAGCTTCTCTATAGAATATTGGTACTCTTTTTCTGCACTACTCGTATAGATATTTAACCCGACCACTCAAACCACAGAGTAATTCGTAGGCAATAGTGCCGATACTGCAAGCTACTTCTTCTACTGGTAAGCCTTCTCCCCATAAGATTACAGTTTCGCCCTCTGTTACCGGAATCCCCAACTCTTCCACGGGGCGCAAATCTACCGCCAGCATATCCATTGATACCCGCCCTATTATTGGGCACAGTGCGCCAGCAATTAATACCTGGGTTTGTCCATCTGAACGGCTAGATGCTTGCCAGGGGTAGCCATCACCATAACCAACTGCGACGGTACCGATCAGCATCTCATCATTACAGGTATAAGTTGACCCGTAACCGACTTGATCTCCTGCCTGGCAAGTTTTTACTGCTAGCAGGCGGGAGGAAAAAGTCATTACTGGGAGCAAGCCAAGATCCTTGCCTGTTCCCTCTGCCAGCGGCGAAACTCCGTACACCATCAAACCGCTGCGAACCCAGTCTGCATGACTTTGTGGATAATTTAGAATCGCTGCAGAATTAGCCATGGATTTACTATAGCCAAGGCCATGCACCGTATTTTCAAAACGGAAAATCTGGCCCTGAACCGCTGCACTGTTTTTCTCTTCAGCTTCGGCAAAATGGGTTAAAACATGAACTTGATTAGCGCAAAGCTGCTGACTCAGCCGTGGTAATTGATCCAGCTCAAAACCTAGTCGGTGCATTCCAGTTTCCAGCTTTATCCAGACAGCCTGCGTGAGTTTGCGACCTGAATTTGCAAGCAGATCCAATTGGCTTTGCTGATGCAGAACTACATCGGCATTTAATTCAATGCTAGCATCCAACTCACTTGTGTCAGCAAACCCCTGCAGCAGTAATAAACGCCCCTGCCAACCATTCTCGCGCAGGGTTGCCGCTTCTTCAACCGTAGCCACAGCACAACCATCGGCTTCTTGTAGCGCTTTGCTGATTCCTGCCAGGCCGTGCCCATAAGCATTGGCTTTGACTACCGCCATTAATTGACTATGGGGAGCCATGGCTTTAATGGCTAGAAGATTGTGCCTTAAAGCCCCCAGGTTGATATGGGCCAGGGTTCTAGGGCGCATGGGCTTACTCTGCGTTGTAATAATGTTCTGAGACATAATCGGCAAAACGCAACCATTGACCCTGGAAAGACAAACGCACAGTGCCAGTTTCACCATTCCTGTGTTTGCCAATAATGATTTCGGCCATACCTTTATCTTTAGTGGTTTCCGGGTTGTAAACTTCATCCCGATAGATGAAAAGAATCAAATCTGCATCTTGTTCGATAGCGCCTGAGTTATGACTCACTAAGCCATCAGCTAGCCACGAAGCGTCGCCCGGTACTGTCAAATCATACACATCTTCTTCACCTTGGGGTGTTATTGCCACAATGCGATCCCAGAACAAATCATTGTCGGCATGCATACGCAAATAATCATCATCAAGCATATCGGCATAGGAGCGTACTACTTCGCGTGAAGGCGAGAAATTAAAATGCGCCATCCCACCATAAGATGTGCCGCGTGTTGTGGCCGCCCTGCGCGTGGTGATACCCTGAGTTACCATCTGCTTACGCACATAGGTAAAAATCTCCTGCGGCAAGGTATCAACATTGGTGACTGTTTTGATATCTTTCAAACGCACCGCAAGCACCTCTGCCTGGGGACAGCGCGGTCCAAATGCACCCACACTCTTAAGAAAACGCATTTGCATAACAGAACTACTGATGCGTACCGTATAGCCAGGTCGGTGATCACCCTTCTGGGTTTTCTGGGTTCGGGCAACAATACCTAGTCGTAGCAGTAATACCGCCACATCCTGAGCCAGTTGATGGCTATTGGTGGCATAGTGGATGACATTACTACCTTTCTTACTCGGTTTACAGGTATAAATAGTGCCGTCTGTGGCCCACAAATGGCGCAATAACAAACCCGTCTGCCGATTGTCTAACCCGAAAGCTTCATCCGGGATATGTTTTTCATGCGAGCGCTGGTCGAAAATACCCAGCTCACGCAACCACAGGTTCATTCCCGCCGGATGCCAGCGATTACCATTACCGCTGAACACCAGCTGATGCCAGCTGCCAGCGCTCTCATGTCGATTAACTGTAAGCCCGAATTCTTCCTTGGCTGCCTGCGTGACAATTTCGCTATTCTCTTCAGAATTAGTAGTGTAGCGCAGTGGCTGGCCTTTAAGGTAGCTGCCATCGCCAATCATCTGCCCAAGCAAGACCACGCGTAAATCAGGCCAGTTTACCGGCTCTACTGGTTCCGGCAATTCTCTTGCCAGTGCCAGCCGGTCACCCTTATTCAGGTCTTGAACTTCGCGCCACCCATCAAAGGCGTATAACCGATGTGCCGCAGTTGTACGAATTGAACGACCACTGGCCAGGCTGATTTTAAATATCGGTTTGCGGCCTACTTTCCAAACTTTATCACTCTGGCGCTTAACCAGTTTTTGCTTGGCCGACAGGGCGATAACTTCAGGTGTCTCACCAACCAGATCACGGATAGGGACATGTCGGCCGTTACTACATACCAC
>JAJRYF010000132.1 GCA_024275935.1 Gammaproteobacteria bacterium
GCTACTAGCAACACCAACCATGAGCCAACAAAATGTAGCGCTCTGCAAACCCTATTGGTATGTTGCGAGAGATAAAACGGATAAAACTCAGCAAAGCTCTGATACTTATGTATATTTGGCGAATCAGATGACATAAATTATGCTCCTAGTAGCGACCTTCAAGAATAACACGAACCAGTCAATCTGAAAAAAATAGTGATTAAAGCTTGCAATTTAAATAATTTGTAAATATTATTACAAATATGAACAACGCAGACTTAAGCTCAAATCAGACAAAGCCTGCAATCGCAAACGCGATTGTAAAGATTTTTCGCCCACTTGTGCGCATCTTGCTACGCAATGGCATCACCTACAAGACTTCATCAGAATGGCTGCGCTGGACCTATGCTGAAGTGGCCCGGGAAAAGTTCAAATTACCTGATCGCCTGCAAAGCAAATCCAGAATTGCTATTTTAACTGGCCTCTCCCGGGTTGAAGTTGATCGCTTGCTGAAGTTACAACACCCAGATGAAACTACTGCCGCTGATCAATACCACCGTGCCTCGCGAGTACTTAACGGCTGGGTGCATGACCAAGCCTACAAAGACAAAAATGGTGAACCGTTAAAGCTAACATTCGATGGTCCAAGCCCGTCATTCAGCAGCCTGGTTGAGAGTTACTCTGGTGGCGTACCACCACGCTCGATTATGGATGAACTGCAACGAGTAAAAAGCATTGATGTGTCTGCCAATGGTTTGATAACCCTTAGAAGTGCATATTTCGTAACCCGTGACGATAAAGACACGCTTTATCAGTTTGGAATTTTAGGCTTTGCCGCCAAGTCACTGATGGAAACCATAGATCATAATATTTATGAGAGCCCAGACCCAAGTCAAACCCGCCTACAGTTAATTGCTAGCAACGACAATATACCAGTAGAAATACTGGATGATATCAAACAGAAACTTCAGGAATACGGTAGAAAGTGCGTTGTTGATGCCGACAATTATATGTTTGAGAAGACCAGCAAAAATCCTGCCCAGGAAAATACAAGGCGCGCTGGAATAAGTGTTTATTATTTTGAAGATGATGTATCCACAGAAGATGTATCCAATAAAGAAAGCTCATGAGTGAGGTAACTCTACTAAACCCCCAATATGTAAGGAGTACGAAATGAAAAAGCAAAATAGAAGCAAAATATGTAAGCAAAAATCACCACTTGCGATGTTGTTAACACTGTTGTTATTTATGTTATTTAGCATTCAAGCACAGGCAGTAATTATTACCAAGGACTTCACAGGTTTGTGGCTTCAACCTGATCATGAAAGTCAAGGCTTTGACTTTCAGGTAATCAATCAGAACGGTGGGGTAACTCAGGCAGTTGTCTATTGGTATACATACGACACTGTAGGCAACCCGATGTGGTTAATTGGCATGGGAAATGTTGTAGATAATCAGGTTTCTATAAACTTAATGACTATAACCGGAGTTACCAACCTTCAGGAAAATGACCCATCAACCCGGAACGAAGTCATACTGGCAACAGCAGACTTTAGCTTCGATGATTGCCAGAATGGCACTGTAGATATTAGCCCGAAGACATCCGTGGGGTCTGCTAATAACCCGAACTCTATTAGCGGAACTGGCGGCATTGTCAGGATCCAACGCCTGACCTCGATTAAGGGATCAGAGTGTAGCGGCGGAATCTCAGATAACACACCAGCCGGCGTTACCACCTATGAAATTGAACAATCTATGGAAAACACGGGTATTTACACTGATGGGTATGCCAGCCTTAAGTTTGAGCAAAACATTAATAGCTCAGAGTTTGAGGTAGAAGTTGAAGATATTCCGGTAGGTACTTATGACCTCCGTGTAGATAATATTATTCGTGGTCAAATCCAGGTTGCCAACACCAACGATGGCACTGAAGGTGAGCTTGAGTTTGAATCACCTATCGATAACGGCAAAATTCTGCTGGACTTTGATCCCAGAAACAAGTTCGTCGAGATACTGGATCAAAGCACAGTTATTTTCTCCAGTAACTTCGCCCCTGAAGGCCCTGCGAATACTAACCCCGAGGATATCGGTGCCCCACCTTTTGCTAATGGGGTTGAAACCAGAGCAGACTTTATCAATACCGGGCTAATTGCCTCAGCCAAAGGCGAAGTAGAGCTAGAGCAAGAGTTAGCTGAAGTTGAGTTTGAGGTTGAAATTGAAAACCTACCGACAGGCAATTATGGCTTATATGTTGATGGTGATATTGTTGGCACTATCATGGTAGTTAATGATGACGGCGGTACTAAAGGCGAACTTAAATTCCGTTTCCCAGAAGAAGCTGGCAAGTCAACTCTAGATTTCGACCCTAGAGGAAAGCTGATAGAAGTCCGTATGGGGGATGTTGGTACCCTGCTGGAAGTTAACTTCTAAAACAGCAAGTTAAATACCCCCCCCCTGCCTGATATGATAGTGACTATCAGGCAACCCTGAACCGGCGCAGCCCTGCTGCGCTGGTTTTTTTATACCCATGAACACTGCTGTCCCGTTAACTTTGTGCCTAGCTGATGATAACCCTTACTATCGTTTGGCGCACACCAGTTTTTGTCACCGAGGACATGAATCCCGAGTGCTCGCCTGAGACACACCGTAAACCCATCCATGGGGACTCTTCACCCGTCC
>JAJRYF010000133.1 GCA_024275935.1 Gammaproteobacteria bacterium
AAAAACATTCTTTGCCAAATCGATACCTAATAGTTTAATCTTCATTTGGATGGCTCCTTTGTGTATGTGAATGGAAGTAACGACATACCATTGTGGCGCGCTATGATGCCGAAATACAAAAGGAGTCGTCCATCTCATCAGTATTAAAAGGAAAGAATGCTTACTGATTTAAAGAGGCAATAAAGTGAACGAGCACGCCCTCATTACACATCAGAAAGACTTATCGCCCACCTGTTGTAGGTAGTTTTCATACAGGCTTTCGGTTTCTTGCTTCAGTTTCTTTAGATCACCGTCATTATTTAAAACATCATCAGCCACTAAAAGCCGCTGCTCCCGTGTAGCCTGACTGTAAAGTATAGCCTCTGCCTGGATCTTGCTAATCCCATCACGCCGCATCAGGCGTTTGATCTGGGTTGACTCCGGAGCATCAACTACCAACACTCTATCCACCCATCCATAAGCCTCTCCAGATTCTATCAGTAAGGGTACTACCAAAATTGCTATCTGCGCATCACTAGCTTGTAACTGGTTAATCGCTTCTGTTCGGATCAGCGGGTGCACTAAATTTTCCAACCGTTTTCGTTGGGTTAGATCGGTAAATATAATTGCCCGCATTTGCTGCCGATCGAGATTACCTTCTTGGTCAAGAATTTGTGTCCCAAATGTATCTACGACCGCTTTCAGCCCTGCGGTTCCAGCTGACACTATTTCCCTGGCAATTATATCGGTATCTACAATATTGGCGCCCAGTTTGGCAAAAGCATCTGAAACGACAGTTTTACCAGATGCAATGCCGCCAGTAAGTGCAACAACAAAACTTTTAATGCTGGCCTCAGGCACGCTCACAAGCCCATAAAGTTCATGTACAGATCAGTCAGATGGTCACCCCAGAGCATTGCCACCCAACCTGCTGCTGCCAAATAGGGGCCAAATGGTATGGGCTGTGAGCCTTTTTTTCTAAGGAAAAGTATAATCCCGCCAATAACTGCACCAACCAGCGAGGAAAGCAGAATAATTAATGGCAACATTTGCCAGCCCAGCCAGGCGCCTAATACTGCCAGTAGCTTAAAGTCTCCATGGCCCATACCATCCTTACCGGTAATCAGGCGGAATAAATGGAATATTGACCACAAAATAAGATAGCCCGCAGCAGCTCCCATGATTGCCTCTGCGGGGCTTATGGTTATGGTTGTAAGGCTTAAAAGCAGCCCCAGCCATAGCAATGGCAATACAATGGTGTCTGGTAGTAGCTGGTGGTCTATATCAATCCCTGAAAGCACTATTAAGGCCCAGCTAAGGGCTAAGCCCGCAATAGCTTCCTGTGACCAGCCAAATTGCCATACAACTACTACCGAAGCCAAAGCGGTAATAAATTCAACTAGGGGATAACGGCTGGAGATTGGTTGTTTGCAGTAACGGCACTTGCCACCTAGCAATAAATAACTAATCAGGGGTATGTTATCTAGCGCTGAGAGTTGGTGTTGGCACTGGGGGCAATACGAGCGCCGCTTGACTATACCGGGTGGTTGTTCATCAGTAGCTGGCTCTGTTTCTGAATTTCCAGTATCGCCAGCAAGAAACTGTTGGCATTGTTGCCGCCAGTCGTGGAACATACGCTGTGGTTGGCGCAGGATTACTACATTTAAGAAACTACCAATCAACAGCCCTAAAATTGCAGTTAGAGTTAGCAGTAAAACCTGGTTCTGGGATAGAACCTCTCCCAGATTAGTTAAAGCTTGCATGCCCTAAACCCTGCCAGATATTGGCACCGCTTACATTACCGCCGCAAGTTTAAAGATTGGCAGGTACATAGCAACAACCATACTCCCAACCATACCGCCAATAATTACGATTACAAATGGCTCGATCAGGCTAGACATGGCATCAACCGAATCGTTAACTTCATCTTCATAAAAGTCAGCAACTTTGTTGAGCATATCATCCAGCGAGCCGGCTTCCTCACCAATGGCAGTCATCTGGATTACCATATGTGGGAATACCCCTGTTTGCTCCATGCTAAGTTTCAAGCTATGACCAATGGCTACATCTTCGCGAATTTCCTTGGTTGCCAAATTGTAAACCTGGTTGCCGGTAGAGCCGGAAACGATGGTCAGCGCATCAACCAATGGCACACCTGCGGCAAAAGTAGTTGCCAGAGTGCGTGCAAAGCGGGCTAAAGATGCTTTTTGCAAAATCGGGCCGATTACCGGAATCTTTAAGCTAAAGCGATCGATCAGGTGTTGGAACTTTGGCGAACGCTTCTTCAGCATTACCAGGCCTACAATCGAAGCAATTCCAACCACTAAATAGAACATGCCATAGTCGCGCATATTGCGCGATAGACCTACTACTAATTGGGTAAAGGCAGGAAGATCCGCGCCAAAGCTGGCAAATGTTTCTTCAAACTGAGGGATTACATAGACCAGCAGAATAGCCGAAACCAATATAGCCACAGCAATTACTGCAGCTGGATAAAACAAGGCTTTTTTGATTTTGCCTTTAATACTTTCAATGCGTTCTTTATAAGTGGCGATAGAATCCAGTAGCCCATCTAGAACACCAGCAGACTCACCCGCATTTACCAGATTTTGGTAAAGCTCATCAAACTGTAGTGGATGCTTTCCCAGTGCCTCCGCCAAGGTGGAGCCACTTTGGATATCGTGCCGAATACTGGTAATCAGCTTAGCCATACGGGGGTTTTGCGCACCACCGCCTATGATTTCCAACGACCCTACCAACGGCACGCCCGACTTTAGCATGGTAGCAAGCTGGCGAGAGAATACGGCTATATCTTTAGGGGTAATCCTATGCCCGGCACCACCAAATAATGGTTTTGGCTTACGCCTTACTCTGGTTGGGGTAATTCCCTGACGGCGTAGGTCAGCCCGAATCAGGTTCTGATTAGCCCCGGCCTGTTCGCCTTTAAGTTTCTTGCCGCGCTTATCTTTGCCTTCCCAAAGATAAGTATCCATATCGGTAATCTTTGTCGCCATAGTAATCAGTCCTTCGTTACCCGGTTCATTTCAGTCAGGTCGGTAAAGCCAGTTTTGACCTTGTTAAGAGCCGCCCGGCGCAGGTCGATAATCCCTTCGCTGCGTGCCTGGACAGCAATCTCCAGAGCGTTGCCACCCTTAAGAATTATATCTTTTAATCTCAAAGTAATTGGCATTACTTCAAATATCCCGCTTCTACCCTTATACCCCTGGTTGCAGCCATTGCAACCGGTAGGAGAATATAGAGTTAAACCATCCTCAATCTCTTCCTCACTATAGCCTAATTCTAGCAAAGCTTCAGGGGGAAAGTCTTCTGCATGCTTACATTTGTGCAATACCCGTACTAATCTTTGTGCCATTACCAGATTAACTGCCGAAATAATATTAAATGCTGCCACCCCCATTTGCGATAAACGAGTGATTGATTCGGAAGCATCGTTGGTATGCAGGGTTGATAAAACCAAATGGCCGGTTTGCGCTGCTTTAATCGCGATATCGGCGGTTTCAAGGTCACGAATCTCGCCTACCATTATCACATCAGGATCTTGCCTGAGGAACGAGCGTAGCGCGGTGGCAAAGGTTAAGCCCTGTTTGACATTTTGCTGTACCTGGTTGATTCCATGCACCCGTATTTCTACCGGGTCTTCAACCGTGGATATATTTCTGCCGTCATCATTGAGGATATTCAGGGCAGTGTATAAGCTTACAGTTTTACCACTACCGGTGGGGCCGGTTACCAGCACCATTCCGTAGGGCTTTTTAACAGCCACCAGGAAATCATCACGCTGGTCGGGCTCAAAGCCCAACACATCAATACCAAGTTTAGTAACTGCTGAATCCAGAATCCTCAGTACAATTTTCTCACCAAACAAGGTAGGCAGGGTACTAACCCGAAAATCAATCGCTTTTTTCTTGGAAATAGCCAACTTCAGCCGTCCATCTTGCGGGATCCGGCGTTCAGCAATATCCAGCTCGGCCATAACCTTAATACGCGAAGCGATTCTGCGATCCATTGATTTTGGCGGAGAGGCTACGGAGATCAAAACACCATCTAAGCGATAGCGGACTCTATAATTATTCTCATACGGCTCGAAATGGATATCTGAAGCGCCTTTACGGATTGCATCTATCAGAATTTTATTTACAAACCGAACTACAGGAGCTTCATCGGCATCACTATCGTTCTCAGTAGCGGCCTTTTCCTGGTTGGCAGCTTCTGCTTCCAGGCCATCGAGCACACCTGAGTCTTCATCGCCAAAATCATCAAAACTGGTAGATTGCGAAGCACTGGCTTTTTCTATTGCGGTTGTGAGCGCATCTGCGGAAACAATAACCGGTTCCACTGCAAGCCCTGAGTTAAACGAGACTTCATCTAAAGCCAGTTGATTGGCAGGGTCGGCTGTGGCAATAAACAGGGTATTTCCACGCGCGAATATTGGTAATATTTTATGTCGATTGATTAATGATTCATTTACCAGATCAAGCGGGGCATCGTTAAGGTCAAGCGCCTGAATATCAACCATGGGAAGGCCAAACTCAAGGGCGGCGGCAGCGGCTAATGTATCGGCGGATACAGAATCAGCGTTAATCAGCAACGCTAGCAGAGTGGTGCGCTGATCATTGGCTGCCAGGGTGAGCTCCCGTGCATCTTCTGCCGTTAACACAGCATCGTCCACCAGACGGCGAGCCAGCCCACTAAGACGCACTGTAGTTGTTGCTTCTGTACTCATATCCCATCTTCCCCTGCCGGTATTATCCTTGCCATTGCTTGGCTACCGGCGAATTCTTATATCTGACTTATACTGGCTTTAGTATAGCTGTATTTATCAAATTAATGTATTACTCTTCATTCTAGCGGTAAATTACCGATTTGCATCGGGTAGGAGGCGGGATTGCTCCCGCCGTCCTCCCACACCACCGGGCATACGGTTCCGTACCACGGCGGTTCATGTAACACTGTTGAGCCGATGGTATTGATCCATCAGCGATACCAAACCAAGACGAGCAAAGAACCT
>JAJRYF010000009.1 GCA_024275935.1 Gammaproteobacteria bacterium
CATCCATGGGGGCTCTTCACCCGTCCGACCGCCAAGGATGGCGGAAGTGCAGGTTTTGCAGGAGCAAAAACCTGCCATGCGGGTGGAGGTCTCAGGCGAGCACCCAGAATTCATGCTTGAACAGTTAACGGGACAGCAGTGTTGTCATTTATTTATCTCGGGTTTTGGTTATTGCCAGTTAGCGGCAGTAGTTTTACCTATCTGTATTGGCTCGGCATGGGTGAATTCCAGCTCTCTCACTACACTCATGCCAGCCCACATTAAGGCATGGCCTTTGGTAAAGCGTAGCGGCTTCACTCGCCGGTGCCAAAGGGTAATTTCTTGTTCGGTTGCAGGCCTTAGTTTTCCAGCAGTGCCAATTAGGCGGATAGCTGGAGGGTTGGCAAATTTGCCAGCGAACAAGGATTTCAGCCAATACCAGCGACTACTGTTGACTGCCAAGACACAAATTTTATTATTGGTTTGCAGGTTTAAAGGTAGCTGCTTGGGAAATCTCTCAAAATAGATGGCCTTTCCGGGTTGGCCTAGAATGATTGATCCAATTGGGGTTATGTGCGGTTCCCCGTTAGCATTTACTGAGGCTATAGCGTAATGCAAAGAACTACCAAACGCTTGCTTGAATAGTTGTTTTATTGCGGGCCAATGAGTTTCAATTTCCATCTTCTTCTCCATTTATTTATGCCTCAATGTAACGCTCGGCATTGCCTAGCCAACGGGAAATTAAGGCATCACTTAGTTGCTTATCTGCTACCAGTTTATCTGCTAGGGTGGGTATGCGGTGAATCAAAGCGGCATCTCGGGAAAGCTCGGCGATGCGAAATTGTAAGGCGCCGGTTTGGCGGGTGCCTAAAACTTCTCCAGGACCTCTTAGCTGCAAATCTTTTTCCGCTATCACGAAGCCATCGTTGGTATCGCGCATAACTTCCAGTCGGACTCTGGCATTAGCACTCAGAGGTGACAGGTAGAGCAACACACAGCTGGATTTTTCTGAGCCGCGACCAATCCGTCCGCGTAACTGATGCAACTGCGATAAGCCCAGACGCTCGGCATTATCAATCACCATCAATGAGGCGTTGGGTACATCAACGCCAACCTCAATTACCGTGGTGGCTACCAGTAGTTGAATCTCGCCCTGGCGGAAGCGCTCCATAATCTGACTTTTTTCTTTGGGTTTCATCCGCCCATGCACTAATCCTACGCATAAATCCGGCAGCTCAACTTGTAAGTGCTGGGCAGTATTTTCTGCTGCCTGAGCTTCCAATAACTCTGATTCTTCGATCAGAGTACAGACCCAGTATGCCTGTCTTCCCTGTCTGCAGGCGCTTGCTATTCGAGCAATTACCTGCTCGCGGCGTTGTTGGTCGATGGCAACGGTGGTTACCGGGCTACGGCCTGGGGGAAGCTCATATATGACTGATACTTGCAGACCAGCGTAGGCGGTCATTGCCAGCGTGCGCGGGATTGGGGTAGCGGTCATAATTAACTGATGCGGCCATTTTCCGAGTGCCTGACCTTTCTCTCTTAATGCCAGTCTTTGATGCACACCGAAGCGATGTTGTTCATCAATAATTACCAAACCTAGCTGCTTAAACTTTACGGTTTT
Source organism: Gammaproteobacteria bacterium (assembly GCA_024275935.1). Taxonomy (GTDB): domain Bacteria; phylum Pseudomonadota; class Gammaproteobacteria; order Xanthomonadales; family SZUA-36; genus SZUA-51. Next base: position 1,604 of record JAJRYF010000009.1, read on the forward strand.
TTGCATCAATGCATGGGTGCCGATTACTATCGCTGCGCCACCTACGATTTCTTGCAAGGCCTTTTCTCTGGACTTGCCAGTTACTCTGGATGACAGCCATACAATTTCAAAACCAAGTGGTCTAAATGTAGCATTGAAATAATCCCGGTGTTGTTCAGCTAGCAACTCTGTAGGCGCGGTAATAGCTACCTGATAGCCGGCGGCAATCACTGGCAGGGCGCTAATGGCTGCGACCACGGTTTTGCCACAACCGACATCGCCCTGAAGCAAACGCATCATTGGTTGTTGCAGTTTCAGATCAGCCTCAATTTCTCCGCACACTCGTTGCTGCGCCCCGGTCAGCTGGAAGGGTAACTGTTTAAGAAATTGAGATTTTAGCTGCTTATCACCGGCAAAAGACGGTGCTAGACGCTGTTGTTGTAGCTGCTGGATTCTACGCATGCTCAGGTGGTGAGCGAGTAGTTCTTCCAGCGCCAGGCGGTCGCGAGCTGGGTGCTGAAAGCTTTCATTCTCTCGGTTCAGGTTAGCCAGGTCACTGTCCAGTGGCGGTCGGTGCAGCAGTAGCAGTGCAGATTTCAGGCTGGGCAATTTGAGTTGCTGTAGCAGTTTCTGGGGCAGCAACTCTGGGAGTTCTTTATCAGACTGCTGTAGTATTTTGATTGCCTGAGTGGTCAGGTTCATCCAGCTGGCTTGGCCAATACCCTCGGTGGATGGGTAAACTGGGGTCAGGAAAGGGTCTTTCTCAGATTTGTCATGCTCGCGTTGATAACTGGGATGAATCATCTCCAGGCCGCGCGCACCAGCACGGACTTCGCCAAACGCTTGCAGGCTTGCCCCGCGTGATAATGAACGCGCTTGGGCTGCATGAAAATTAAAAAACCGCAGAGTCATCAAGCCGCTGCCATCACTGATTACAACCAATAGCATGGCGCGGCGATGCCGGACAATGCTGCTGCTTTCTATTACCCCCTCAATCAGGGTGCGGTCGCCCGGGTGGCACTCGCCAATAGCCTTTTTCTGACTGCGGTCTTCATAGCGCATGGGTAAGTGAAATAGCAGGTCGGTTATTTTTTCTATAGCAAGTTTGGCCAGGCCTTCTTGCATTCGTGGACCAACGCCGCGCAAACTGCGAACTGGATCAGCTAGTTCTGGCAGCTTTACCACCAGTTAGCCAAGCCCGGGCAATACCATTACTGCATCCATTTCCACATCGGTGCCTTTGGGTAGTGCGGTGACCTCAATCGCGGCCCGGGCAGGGTAGGGTTGGGTGAAATTCTCGGCCATAACTGTATTCACAACTTCAAACCCGCTTAGATCGGTCAGATAAACATTGAGCTTCACAATGTGCTGGAGGGATCCACCAGCGGCAGCGCAAACAGCAGCCAGATTGTTAACTACCTGAGTCACCCGCTGGGTGAAATCGCCATCTATCAATTCCCCGCTAGCGGAATCCAGTGGGATTTGGCCAGAAAGATAAACAGTCTTGCCACTGCGAATTGCTTGCGAGTAGGTGCCGATGGCGGCAGGTGCTTTAGTAGTCTGGATTTCATCTTTCACGGCAAGCTCCTGGATCATTGAATATTTATAAGCCTAGCCGGGTAACCCGCAAGACGCTGGCATTACGCCGCAGGCGACGGATGACTTTAGCCATATGGTCGCGATCTCTAACCAGAATATTGAAAGTTAGAATAGCTGTATCCGGGTTGGCCTCTGGCTGCTGGACTTTTTCGATATTAGCGCCAGCATCGCTGATACTGGTAGAAACTGATGCCAATACCCCGGAAACATTACGAGTTAGTACTTTTAAGGAGACCTCAAAGGTGCCGGTGGTTATAGAGGCCCACTTAACATCCAGGCAACGCTCTGGGTGCTTGCGAAATTCAAGCAAGTTCGGGCATTCCAGACGATGTACTACCACACCTTTATCGGCAGAAAGGTAGGCCATTACCTGATCTCCAGGTATGGGTAAGCAACAGACTCCATAACTTAAGGCGCTACCTTCATTGCCGGATATGGTTAATGCTTCGCTGGCAATATCCAGTTCGCCAAGTCTTCTTAATCTATCCGGGGCTAGCACCGCGGCTACCAGATTGGCAAGTTGCTTACCTTGGGCTATATCGGTGAGCAAGTCTTCAGTGTTGGTGTAGCGGTTTTTCTTTAGGTAACGGCGCATACGCCGACTTGAGATTTCTTCCAGAGATGAGTTTCTTGCTGCCAGGGCTTTTTCCAGCAGTTGGTTGCCCAGACTGACGGTGTCCTCGGCGCGTAGGCTTTTCAAGTGATGCCGGATAGCAGCCCTTGCTCTGGCGGTAACCACCACTTGCAACCAGTCAGGCTGTGGTTGACTTTGTTTGTCAGTCAAAATTTCTATGGTTTGCCCGTTTACCAAGGCGGTGCCGATGGGTACTTCATTATGATCTATCATCGCGCCAATGGCGTGATCGCCTACCTGAGTATGAATTGCATAGGCGAAATCCAGGGCGCTAGAGCCACGGCGTAAATTGATAATCTTGCCGTTAGGGGTAAATACAAATATTTCATCCGGGAACAGATTGGACTTGGCGCCTTCCAGAAACTCTAGTGAATCACCGGTATGTTTCTGGATATCCACCAACTGCATCAACCACTGGCGTGCTCTTACTAGGGTAGAGACATCTTTGCTTTCGCCACTTTTATAAAGCCAATGGGCGGCGGCTCCCTGTTCGGCAACTATATCCATTTCCTCGGTACGAATTTGCACCTCTACCGGGATGTTATAGCTGCTGTATAGCACAGTGTGCAAGGATTGATAGCCGTTAGCTTTGGGTAGGGCAATATAGTCCTTGAAGAAGCCTGGTTTAGGTCTATAGAGGTTATGTGCGGCCCCCAAAATTTGGTAACAGTGCGGTTCAGAATTGGTAATTATCCGGAGCGCATACATATCTGTGACCTCAGAAAAAGAGAGATTTTGAGAGTTCATTTTCAGGTAGATACTGTACGGGGTTTTTTCTCGCCCAATAATCCGGTTTGGAATACCTGACTCATCCAGGCGTTTCTTTAGGTCCTGGCGGATAGAGTCGATAACTTCTTTGCGGTTGCCGGATACTTTCTTTACTCGTTCTACTACTACCCGATAACGCCATGGGTAGAGATTTCTGAAGCCCAGTTCTTCAAGCTCTGACTTTACGCTGTTCATGCCCAGGCGATCGGCAATCGGAGCATAAATATCCAGAGTCTCGCGGGCAATTCGTCGGCGTGAACCTGGCTCCATAGAATCCAGAGTGCGCATATTGTGCAGGCGATCTGCTAGTTTGATGAAAATTACGCGCAGGTCTTCGGACATTGCCATTAGCAATTTGCGGAAACTTTCCGCATCGGCTTCTTGGCGGGTGCGGTATTTCATCTTGTCGAGCTTGGTTACACCGTCTACAAGTTCAGCTATTTCATCCCCAAACAGGGTGCTTAGCTGACCTTTGTCCAGTGAGGTGTCTTCGATGGTGTCGTGCAAGATGGCGGCGGCAATACTTACATAGTCCATCCGCATCCGCGCCAGAATACGCGCCACGGCTACCGGATGCAGGATGTAGTCTTCACCGCTTTTTCTGGTTTGCCCCTGATGGGCTTCAGCGCCTACAGTGTAGGCTTTGAGCGCGACAGCAACCTTCTCAGGGTCCAGATAAGTATTGAGTAGGTCCCTAAGGTCTAGAACTTCTTCGGGGAGGGCTGCCGCCGTTTGCATTTTTGGACTTATCCGACCTCGGCTCTGAGGCTTGCTTCTAGCGCAGCTTCAGCAGCTTCAGCGAACTCCACTTCGGCATCCAACTCGGCCTGTAGGATATCTACATTGCTTTCGTTAATCAGGCCTGCAGCGATTTCTCGTAAGGCTAGAATGGTTGGTTTGTCATTTTCAATTTCCACCATAGGCTCAGCGCCATGGGAAATTTGACGGGCGCGTTTAGTGGCAGTTAATACCAAGTCAAAGCGGTTATCGATGTTTTTTAGACAGTCTTCTACGGTAATTCTTGCCATGTCGTTATGCTTCCAAAAATAAATAAATAGTCGAACCGCCTATTTTAGTCGGTTTTGAGCAATTCTTCCAACAATTTCCGATGCCGGATGCGCTGATCGGGTTGTCGCAGGTGCGCACTACGCACAATACTACGTAAATCATCAAGCGCCACCTCAAAGATATCGTTAATTATCAAGTAATCAAACTCCACCCAGTGGGCCATTTCTCGGCGAGCTTCGCGCATTCTGCGCTCGATAACTTCTTCGCTATCCTGGGCGCGTTTGCTTAGGCGTTTGCGCAGAGCTTTAACCGAAGGTGGGAGGATGAAAATAAGATGCGCTCCGGGAAATTGTTCTTCCACCTGGCGGGCGCCCTGCCAGTCGATTTCCAGTATCACATCGTGCCCTCGTTCCAGAATTTGGGCAATAGCTTTACTGCTGGTGCCATACCAGTTGTCAAACACTCTGGCAGATTCAAGAAATTCACCAGCCTGGTTCTGCGCCTCAAAGGTTTCCAAATCTACGAAGTGATAATGGCTACCCTCGCTCTCACCTGG
>JAJRYF010000134.1 GCA_024275935.1 Gammaproteobacteria bacterium
CCCCCATGGATGGGTTTACGGCGTGTCTCAGGCGAGCACCCGGGATTCATGTCCTCGGTGACAAAAACTGGTGTGCGCCAAACGATAGTAAGGGTTATCATCAGCTAGGCACAAAGTTAACGGGACAACAGTGAAATGACAACTATCTTAAACAAATATAAAAAGTTAACCAGCTACCCTGGTGGCCGCTACCTGTTTAACCGTATCGTGGGGTTCACCGCTCCCTTCTTTGCAACCATCAAACCTGATATTAAACAGCTGGAAGTTGGCCTATGTATAGTCCAAGTTAAAGACCGTCGCCGGATAAGAAATCATATAGGTACGATAAATGCGGGTGCGATGTGTACCTTGGCTGAGTTAACTGCTGGTATGGCGGTAGATGCAAGCATTCCCAAGTCATTACGTTGGATTCCAAAACAAATGACGGTGGCTTATCTGAAAAAAGCTAGAGGCACATTGAAGGCTGTTTGCAAGTTTGATGAAGACATTCTTCAATCAGGCGATATCAAAATCCCGGTGCGACTACTAAACTCTGCCGATGAAGAAGTCTTCACCGCCACTATCAGTTTTTATATCAGCGAAAGATCTTAGCGGCGCTAAAGACTCAGGCAAAAAATCTATGTATGCAACCTACAAACCAAGAACAAAAATTCTACAACAGCATATTACCGAGTATGTCGTACTAAAGAAGCAGTCGACAGATAATTTGAACTACTTTGCTTTTCCACACAAAAGCGGGTCACTTGCATTATATTTCAAAGCAAATATAAACATAGATGCTGCTGGCGTTTCTATATCAGAAGCACCCACACCAAAACCATTAGTAATTACGCTTGGCAAGTATCTGGAGCCTTTACTTGTAAAGTACAAGGGCGAGATAACCGAGCTATCAGTCAATTTCACACCAGTCGGCATGAATTATTTTTTCGATGAAAATTTTGCGAGAATTGCTAATAAACCTGCTCAGTTTTTGACTGATGTTGCATGGAATGAACTGGCAAGCCGCCTTTATCAAAGTGCTGGTGCTGGTGCCGGTATGATTGAGCTACTTGAAGAATTCCTGATTAGCCAATTCAGAGAGAGGGATTTGTCAAAAGCCGAAAGTGCTGTGAAGCTTATTGAAGCGGATAAATCCGTTAAAGTAAAAAATATTGCTCTCAAGTTAAATTTATCTGAGCGAACCATTAACAGGTTATTTCATAAATATATTGGGTGCTCTCCAAAGGACTTCAGGAAAATAGCCCGGTTCAGAGCTTCCATAAAGATGAATAGCAAGGACGCGAACCTAACCCAGCTTTGCATGAACAATGAATACTACGATTCATCTCATTTTTGCAAAGAATTTATAAAGCTAACCAATAAAAACCCTAAACAGTTTTTCCAATTATTAACTAAAACCAGTGATGTTGGTTTTCCTTATATTTTTCTTAACTGATGTCTGTTTTTTACAATTTGTGTAAATAGTTAGCCGTTACTATAAATACAGTTAATGACAACACAAGGAAATCAAGGCTATGAAAAAACCCAACAATTTACATATTTTAATTATGGTTATTGCTTCCATAAGTATTCTTGTTGGAGCTTATCAGATACTACAAGGAGATAGCTTTTCCGACCACTTTGCATCCATTTTATTAGGTGTGTCTTTATTCGGTGTGGGAGCTATAAACTATAAAAACGAAAAGGACGAGAACAAATAACCTCGGCAGTGCGGATAGTATTGCCTAGGATACAGTGCTTGGGTTTACTCGATTGTTGTATTTCTAAGCCTTCTGGACTCCGGATTCGGCTATTCACCGCCTAGGAAAGACGAGGCCTTAGGCATTCCGTGCCGAAATCTCTTCCCGTGCTGCTTTATTGCGTTGTTCCATAGTCTGCATTAGTGCAATAAATCTTGGCAAATTCCGCAAAGAATCAAAGCGCATATCGTAGCGAATAATGAAAGCCATACTAAAGCCCTGCTCTACCGCTAACTGAAACTCACCCAGGGCTAGCTCAGTATTGCCTGAAAGAGCTTCAATGCTGGCAAGTTGATAGTGTAAACCAGCAGCTTCAATTCCAGTGGCATGAATACGCGCCACCGCGGCACGCGCCTGACTTAAAGTTAGCAACATTTCTTCAGGCATATTCAAACGATCTTGCGCCGCTGCTTTCAAGCTTAGAACTTCAGCCAGAGTCCCATCGGAGTTTTGCGCTTCTAGTTGCGCCATCACCAAATTAATTTTATCTAATGCCTGCTGATTATTGTTCCGCAACAAGTCCCCCCAGGCCTGCCGAGTAACTTTAAATACCTCATCCATACTCAACTCACGATTATATATATCGCCCGGAATAATTAACCATTCATCAAGTTGTTCCAATTGACCAGCTGCGAGCATTTGCAGCATTGTCATGCCGTGAGATGCAGCATTATCAGGCGCCACCAGGTTAAGTTTCTCCACCAATAAACGGCTCTCTTCAAGGTTGCCAACATTTATGCTAACCTGGGCCGCTGTCACCAAATTAAGGGGCTCATCAGGCCCAAGCAATAGCGCCTTCTGAGCATAATCCCAGGCATCTACCAACCTCCCTACCTCCAGCATCCACCCTGAAATACTCCGCATAAGGTTTGCCGACCCCGGCTTTATTTTTGCCAACTCCAGAGATTTATTTATGCCTGCATCAAACTCTCCACTATTAATTAATACTCCCGAATAATTAACGATCAGCAATTCATTTAGAGGGTCAATTTGTAAAGCTGTTTCCAATACCTGACGCACTTCATGCACCCTTAATTGAGCGCCTAAAATGCCTGACAACCACAATTGTGCCGGAATATAATTCCCGTCCAGCTTAATCGCACGCCTCAAGGCCGACTCCGCCGCCTCTAGATCTCCTAACCTCCAGCGGGCCAGACCCAATGTGGCAAATACCTCCGCTGACATGGGGTCTAACTCAATTGCCTTCTCAATCAGGCCCTGCGCCCGCTCAAGCGCATCCTCAGTTGACACATTGCCATAGCTGTTTAGCAATAACCATGAGTCGGCCAGACCAGCGTAAGCGGCGGCATAATTTTCATCCTCTGAAATAGCTTTTTCAAAGAGCTTTACCGCCTGCTGCAACTCATCGGGTGTCCGCCGCCACCAATGCATCCGGGCAGATTGGTAAGCCTCCCAAGCTGCTAGTGAATTCGTCCGTCCAAAGCGGGGTAAAATCTTACCCGCCCCATCAATCGAGGCGACTAGTTCATTAGTGATTGATTCGGCAATCTCATCTTGTAACTTGAAAATATTAGTCAGTTGCTGATCATAGGTTTTTGACCAGATATGAAAACCATCCGCAACATTAATCAACTGCGCCGTCAGCCGGATTTGATTGCCGTCCCGGCGCACGCTGCCTTCCAGCACCTTACTCACATTTAGCAAGCGGCCAATGGTCTGAATATCATGATTTTGATCTCGCAATGAAAACGAGGAAGTTCTGGCAGCTACTTTCAAGCCATCAACCTGAGCCAGCAAGTTAAGAATTTCCTCAGCGATACCATCGCCGATAAACGCTTGATCCTGACCTGGGCTCATATCCGCAAATGGCAACACTGCGATTGACGCATCTGCAGCGCTGCCTACTGGAGACTCAGCCACCACAGCAGGCGGGGTGTCAGATTCAAACTCCGCGGAGTAATAGTTAAACATTCCATACCCCATCACCACAGTCAGAGACAGCATCAAACTAAATAAAACTGTAGTTTGGCCACGAGAAAGCAAGCCATCTCGCTGCAAGCGGACCCCATCAGGAGTAACCTGGAGCAACCATACCAGCAAGAACACCACCGGAAAGCCAAGAATAGCCAAGCTTGCCACCAGAGTTTGCGCCCATTGCGGAATCAACAACGCATCGCCAGTAGCATCAAGAATCTGCAACACCACAAAAGCGGCAACCGCGTATGCGCCCAGTGTACGCAACACTCGGCGTTGGTTCAGCTCTTCCAGAACTGCACCAATAAAACTTCTTTTATTATTGCTGGTTTTTTGCATTGTAATTTAAAAGCCGAAAGCCCCTGTCCTCATTGCTTATACTAACCTATTAAGGAGTCTCTGATCTATTCGTAGATGTGCGTCTTGAGTCTAGAATAGATCAGAGGATCCTGAACACTTAACTTGAAACCACTAGTGTATATACAATATTCGTGCCATATGTCCATGCACTGATTAATGTGTACACAGTCTGTGGGTAGTTATGAGCCTTAGTTGTGAACTGGTGAGAATAACCGGTTCTTGGTGAATATTGCACAACACAGCCCAAGCGAATAGTGAGTAATTATAAGTTGCTAGCTACGACCACTATATCTACATAAAGTTTAGCGCAGTGGAAGATATCGCTCAAATGAAAGTAGCTAGATATACCCTAATTCCCACGCTCCTGCATGGACGCAGGTTAGGGGAGCAAGACGCGGAAGCTTGGGAATGAACTGCAAATCAAGTACGGGTCACCCACTATGGAGCGCCCCCAGGAGGGCGCATCCATATAAAACGGAGCGGGTGGAGCGCCTACTTGGTCTAACGAAAGGTATCCTCGCCCATAGTAAGCGTATGCATAATAAAAATAAAAATAAAAGTCACAAAACTAAATGCAGAAACCATGTCGGTCTTATCCATACAAAAACCATACCCTGAAGATAAAATTGCAAACATACAAACAATGTTCGTTAATTTGTCGAGCTTAGCCTTTGGCCATGCTTTATTTTTCATCAAAACTTACCTCACGGTTTAAATCGTTCTGCAAAATTTTCTGCCCTAGCCTGCACTCTTGCATATGCATCTGC
>JAJRYF010000135.1 GCA_024275935.1 Gammaproteobacteria bacterium
CTGCTTAAAAGTATCGCGCCAACTAACCTTAGCAGGCAAAACCCGGCTGAGGAAATCTCTGGATGCCTTTCTGGTATCTGCGCTGGTTATTAAAAAATAAAAACTGATGGGATAAAGCAGTACGCGCCCAAAACCTCTACCTAAATGCCGGGCAATACCACTAATCATCCGCATTAATATCAGCGAACCCCGTTCTGGCTTTTGCTGCCACTGCGACTCAGTCATTGGCGCTACCCTGTTGATACTTAAAACGACCTTTAGCTAGCTCCTCTTGCTGCTTGTTGTAGATAACAAAACTCCCCTGTTCATCACTCAGACAAAGTTTTACTCTAGCCTGAGTGTTGGCCTTAAGAGGCTGCAAAAATTTAGCTCTAACGATTGTATGAATATACGCATCATGGATATGCTCGCCAAGACAACTTTGCAGCATATCCAATAACAACACAGCTGGTACTATCGGTTCGCTAGGAAAATGTCCGGGCAGACAGGGATGTTCCTGCGAAACACTAAAGTCAGATTCTATTTTCATTGCTGACCCTTAAGTAGCTCTACTATAGCAGCACCAGGTAGTTTACCAGCGCCATTGCGCGGCAAACCACTAACCAGGTGTAGCGGGCGGGGTATAAATGCCGGCTCAATCACCCTATTTAGAGCTGCTAATATCTCAGCTTTACTAAGCGTTGGAGCTACTGCCAGCGCCTGTAAGCGACTGTCCTGTCTATCATCAATCACCAAAAACACCCCGTCAATAACCCCTGGTATCTCCAGTAAACACTCATTTAGATATTGCAATGAGGTTCTTTTCCCGGCAACTTTAATTAAGTCACTATTACGGCCCAAAAAACTAAAGTAGCGCTTATTATCCGCATTCAACTCAATTCTGTCATCCAGCCGTGGTAGCTGTGGTAAATGTGCAGCAACTGCCAGCCAACCGGACTCATCTGCTTTTAACTCTACCCCCGGGTATAGTTGCCACTCACTCTCATGCGCCGTTCTTCTGGTTGCTATAGAAGTCATTTCAGTTGAGCCGAAAACCTCCATTAGCGGGGCTAAAAACTGTTTCTCTACCTGCCTGGCCAGTTGTTTAGACAAGGGTGCCGAAGAAGAAATAATCTGACGTAAACCTGCCAACTTAAGACCGCTATCAAGCAGCGCACGCAGATGTACAGGGGTAGTTACCAGATTTACGCTTAGCCCGGTTGCAGCAATTTCTCCTATTGCCGCCTGAATATCAGCAGGGTAGAACAACTTATCAATATAAAGGCTAACCCCACCAAGGCAAGGCATCAAAATTATAGTCTCAAACCCATAAGCGTGTTGCGGGGGCACGGTTACTAATAAACAATCTTGCTGACCAAGCTCAAGCCGCGCCTGCAATAAGCGAGAAACAGATACCATATCACCCCAGTACTTGCGATTCTCCTTTGGCTCCCCGGTACTCCCCGAGGTAAACAATATAGCAACCAACTGACCTGCAGGAATAGTCGGTATTATCACTTCCGCCTGGGTATGGCTCTTCAGTTTACTATTAAGCTCAATTACTGGCAGCTTGGAGTTAAATTTTATATCCCCATCATGAATTAAAATAATTTCTGGATATTTTTCCTCTAATAACTTGATCTGCTCAGGCTTGCTACTTGCAGGTAATAACACCGCTGCCCCATTAGCAGCCACGGCTGTAAACGCGGTAAGCGCATTTACCGGGCACTGGCACAGGACAATAGCAAACTTGAAGTCAGCAAGTCTTGTTAGTTGCCGCCTAAACCCATCAACTCTAGAAAAAAACTCACGCCGACTAATATTTCCAGCAGCTTTAGCTTGATGATACAGCCAGTCATCATCAAGCCCGGATGAAAAAAAATTAAACTCCTCCGCAGTCATGCGACAGTGCTGAACAACCTGAACATTTTAATCCCTCGTAGACGCTGAAAAAACTCTTTCATAGTGTAATCCATCTGCTCAGCAATCAGCTTTTTTCTAAGCCAAAACTCAAACAGAAACATTAGGCCTACAAGTATATACGCGATGAAATTAGTAAAAATTGACCAGGCATTTAAACTGGCAAATAATGCCAGCCACAAACTGGCAAGACCCAATAAAAAAAAGAAAGTCGCCCACATTACTGTAGCCATACGCGTATATTCGGCTGCTTTACGATTCAGTTGTAGTGGCTTTATATCGCGTAATAGGCAAGCCATTCTGGTAATTAGCGGTACTTTACCAGGCAGCAGGGAGCTAGCAAATAGAGCAAAAAGAGCAGCGTAAATTAGTAGAGAAATTAGTTTGGCGGACAAATCCGGCGCTTGTGAGCTTACACCTATCAGCAGTATGGCGATAATAACGAGAGTTAAAGAGCTTACTGAAAGCTTACCTGAAGTTATAGTCCTCCTACCAGCAGATACAATTAACAGTGTAGCAAGCCAATACAAACCCCAGCTCAAGTGTTGATAATATATAGATAGATGCAAAGCTAAGGGGTAACTGAGATATAACCACGGTAGCAATTTTTTCATGCGCTAATAATCAGCCATCAAGCAGGACTGCGATTAGTATCTATATATTCAGAGAGCGAGCGTAGCGTAGCAAAAATTTGCTGATTATCCGCATCGTTAGCCATTATCTGCAAACCATAACGCTGCCCGATAGCCAGTGATAGCTCCAGTGCATCGATAGAATCAAGCCCCAAGCCTTCCCCAAAAAGAGGCTCATCGACACCTATTTCATCAGCCTTGATATCCTCGAGATTTAAGACCTCGATAATCATTTCTGCAACTTCATTCTCGATTGACACTTTAAATTCCCTCTATTAATTAGCCCGCGATTAATTGGGAATTATACAACTGGCGTCATGTATCTGCTAGTTAAAATATGTAATAATTGGTTGTTAATCAAATAAATATCCTAGGATTGAAGCCATGCCAATAGAAGCTAAAACAGCGGACTCAGAAAATTACGATATTGTGATTATTGGTGGCGGGCCCGCAGGTTCAAGCACGGCCACATTTTTAGCCCAAAAAGGTTGGCAAGTATTGTTGCTGGAAAGGGAAAAGCACCCTCGATTTCATATTGGAGAATCTTTGTTACCAATGACCCTGCCCTTATTAAAGGAGTTAGGGGTATTTGATAAAATCAAAGCTATCGGCACACCCAAATATGGCGCAGAATTTAATTCACAATCTGAAGATAACCCTTTAGAAACATTCTATTTTTCCGGCTCATTAGATAAAGAACACCCACAAGCATTCCAAGTCCTTAGATCTCAATTCGATGAAATATTATTCCGGAATTTAAGCGCCAATAATGTGGCTGCTTATGAATCTTGCAAAGTCACCTCTGTAGCTTTCCAGGAAAATGATTCGGTGCTACTGAGCTACACTGATGATAATCAATCTGAGCACCAGATTAAAAGCAGATTCCTAATTGACGCCAGCGGTAGGGACACATTTATCAGTCGTAAGCTGAAGCTTAAGCAAAAGTCTAAAAAACATAATAGCGCAGCAATTTTCGGACATTTCCAGAAAGTTGAGAGGCGTTCTGGCAACGATGCGGGGAATATTTCCATCTATTGGTTTGAGCATGGCTGGTTCTGGCTGATCCCATTACAAAATGGAATTATGAGCGTGGGCGCGGTTTGCTACCCAAACTACCTTAAACAGCGCCGCGGATCGCTGGCAGAATTTCTGCAAGAAAGCATCAAGCTGGTTCCGGAAGTACAACAACGAATGCAAAATGCAGAAGTAGTCGGGGAAATACAGGCAACCGGCAACTTCACCTACACCTCTACAAGAATGTACGGCAAACCAGGGGAAAACTACCTGCTGGTAGGTGATGCTTATGCCTTTATAGATCCGGTTTTTTCCAGCGGCGTACATATTGCAATGTCAGGGGCTAAGCTTGCCGCCGAATGTGTGGATGAATTATTGCGTGATCCAGCCAACCGTACCAAGGCATTAAACAGCTATAGCGATAGAATTAACGCAGCCCTGAATACTTTTTCATGGCTAATTCACCGCTTTAACTCACCAGTTATGCAGAAAATTTTTATGGCGCCTGGAAATAATTTCCAGATAAAAGAAGCTATTATTTCCTTATTGGCTGGCGACCTGTATAGAAATACGCCCATAAAGTTACGACTGAACATGTTTAAAGCAATATATTATTTTATGTTTTGCCTGAATTTCCCTAAAGCCTGGGTGAACTATAGGCGTAGGAAGCGGAATATAGCGACAGAATTAACCGCCACGAGCGAGGTTCTGGAGAAAAAACCATCAGAAGACTAGAACGAGGGCAAGCAAGCCTGCCCTCCGGCAGGTTGTGTTAACCGCACACCCTGCCTACCAAACTCTCAAGGATCAAAAGCCCCCGGCACTACACCATTATCACCGGCAAAAATAATCCGGCCATTCAGGCGCGGTGGCTTGGTAACTTCTACCCAGTTTTCGCCGCTATCCTGGCTGGCAAATACATTAGTGCTGATTATATTAAAACTACTA
>JAJRYF010000136.1 GCA_024275935.1 Gammaproteobacteria bacterium
AGGCGCAGTTTGAAACCGCTATCACAGCGCTCGCTCACGCCGTAGACGCGCAGTCGGGTCAGCTGTGGTTGTATGATGGCCAGACAGGTTTTGGTAATGTGGCATCATGGAATTGCGACCAGGTGGAAATCACAGAGCCTGCAAACTCATCGCTTATCCGTTTTTTTGAAGAAACGGGTTACCTGGTCAACCTGATGGAGCTAGATACCCATGCTGATGAGTATGATGGGCTGGTGTTGCCAGAATGGCTACAGCAATTGAAGCGACCCTGGCAGTTGATACCGCTACAGGGGCAAAATTCATTACTTGGCTTTATCGTACTGGCAAATCCGCTGGTGGTTCGGAGCATTAATTGGGAAGACCGGGATCTTTTAAAAACAGCTGCAAAACAGGTGGCAAATCATCTGGCGGTATTGATGACGTCAGATGCATTATCCGAGGCCAAGCAGTTTGAAGTTTTTACTCGGTTGTCGGCGTACATGGTTCATGATCTGAAAAATATTGCCTCTGAGCTTGAAATGGTTGCACTTAATGCGAAAAAGCATAAGAGCAACCCGGCTTTTATTGAGGACGCCTTCGAAACGGTAGATAATGCTGCTGGTGATATCAAAAGGCTGCTTGAGCAGCTACGTAATAAACAGCTTCAGTCGGAAAAGAAAGTTGTTTTTGAATTGGCAGAGCTGGTGACAGAAGTTGTTGTAAATAAGCGGGCGCAACTACCGCGACCAAAACTTGATGTTCTGTGTTCGGAAAGTCCTGTTACCGTTGAGCGAGATCGACTGGCTAATGTGCTCGGCCATTTGATAGACAATGCGCAGCAAGCTACAGATGCTAACGGTAGCATTGAGATAAAGGTTTATCGTGAGGATATGGCTTATATCATCGAGATAAAAGATAGCGGTCATGGTATGGATGCTGATTTTATCCGCGACCGACTGTTCAGGCCATTTGATACCACTAAAGGCAATGCTGGCATGGGTATCGGTATGCATGAGAGTCGTGATTTCGTCAGAAGTGTCGGTGGTAATATACACGTGCAAAGCAAGCCGGGAAAAGGGTCTATAATATCCCTACAGATACCGGTTACGAATGAACTTAATGCACGGGAATAAGCGATATTTTCTGGGGCAGCCATTATCGTGGCTTGTCGCGGATGATAATGGGAACAGAACCATGGAAACGATTGAAATATAAATGATGGCACATGCTGATTTAAAGCCTCTGCTGGTAGTAGAGGATAATCTCGGATTACAAAAACAGCTCAAATGGGCATTTGAAGGCTACGATGTGTTTATCGAAGGCGACAGGGTGTCTGCACTGGAAAAGCTCGGTCAGCAGAAAATACCGGTGGTAACACTGGATCTGGGTTTGCCGCCTGACCCTGCTAATGCCTCGGAAGGCCTGGCGGCTCTTCAGGAGATTCTTGAGTTGGCACCACACACGAAAGTCATAGTGGTCACGGGTAATGATGACAGGGATAATGCCTTGAAGGCAGTTTCTCTGGGGGCATATGACTATTATCAGAAGCCAATCATTCCGGAAGAGTTGGGTTTGATTATCGATCGTGCGTATAACTTGTATCAGCTTGAAGAAGAAAACAGGCAGCTGATAAGCAAGGGAGGCGATTCACCGCTTGACGGTATCATAGGTAGCAGCCCAGCGATGCTGGCCGCCTGTCGTATGGTTGAAAAAGTTGCGCCATCGGAAGTAACAACATTGATTCTTGGTGAGAGCGGTACCGGTAAAGAACTATTTGCCCAGGCATTGCATCGCTTGAGCCCTCGCTATGACAAGCCATTTGTCGCACTTAACTGTGCAGCTATACCAGATAACCTGCTCGAAAGTGAGTTGTTTGGTTATGAAAAAGGGGCGTTTACTGGTGCTGTTAAGCAAACACGAGGTAAAGTTGAAACGGCTGCTGGCGGCACCCTGTTTCTGGATGAAATTGGTGACATGCCAATGCCATTGCAAGCCAAGATGTTACGTTTTCTTCAGGAGCGGGTAATTGAGCGTATAGGTGGCCGTGAGTCGATCCCAGTCGATATACGCATTATTTGTGCGACACATCGTAATCTGAAAAAGTCTATTAGTGAAGGAGGGTTTCGTGAGGACCTGTTCTTCAGAATTAGCGAAATTGTAATAGAAATTCCAGCATTACGTGATCGTGATGGTGACAGGTTGTTATTGGCGCAAGCATTTCTAGATGATTTCAGTCAGAAAAATGGACGTAGTTTTAGAGGGTTTACTAGTAAAGCGCGTTCAGAGATTGATGATTATAGGTGGCCGGGTAATGTGAGGGAGCTGGAAAACCGGATAAAGAGAGCTGTTGTACTTTCTGAAGGTGGGAGAATATCGGAGGTCGATCTGGGTTTTGAAGAAAGTGAAAGTCCCGCGCAATCATTAGATTTACGCCTTGCCAAAGAACAGGTGGAGCGAGAAATGATTCAACGTGCGTTGGCTGTTCACGACAATAATGTTACGCATGCGGCCGCTGCGCTGGGTATCAGTCGCCCATCACTATATCAATTGGTGAAGAAATTAAATATACCTGGGTTGGGAAATCAGTGAACCAAAATGAAGGTACCCTTTATGAGGGTGTTTAATAATGTAAAACATATGCTGGAAGCAAATAGATGTTTAGTTAGAAATTGTTCTATTGAGTTTAAGTTTTATGTATAAAGATGGGCTGAAATGTTAGGGGATAGCATGCGAGTAAGAAATGTACCAATGAGATTTATAGTGAGAGCATTGTTAGTGATTATCACCGGGGTTCTGGTTGCCTGTGCGCCTGATGTTAGTGATGAGGAGCTAATAGAAAGCGCTAAAAATTATATGGTAGAAAAGCAGGTACGTGAAGCGGAAATTGAATTAAAAAATGCATTGCAGGCTAACCCCAAAAATGCTGAGGCTCGATATTTGCTGGGTGAAGTTAATATGCAAGTCGGGGATATGCCATCTGCTGAAAAAGAATTTAGGCGCGCTCTGGAAATGGGGTGGAGTGCAGAAGCAGCATTGATAGGAAAAATGCGAGCGATGATAGCGCAACGAAAATATAAAGACGTACTTGAGAGCACAAATACAACAACTGGCTGGTCAGAAACAGCGCAAGCAAATTTACTGGCATTAAAATCAGCGGCTTATGCTGGTGAAGGTGATTTGTTAAAAGCAAAAAACGTTATTTTATCGGCTGAGGAACTGGATGCAAATGCTTATGACGTGTTGAAAACAACGCTTTTGCTGCAGTTGACTGAACAACAAAAAAAGGATGCTGAAGTAACGGCATCAAGAGCTCTAAAGCTATTTCCAGAAAGCGCTGAATTAATGCTGTTGAGTGCAAATCTTGCAATATTAAATAAGCGAGATGGAGAAGCTATTCGTATTTTCGAGCAGATAATAAAGTCTGGCCCAGAAAATGTTATGACGCTTAACGTAAAGCGTGCACATTTAGGGCTATTAAGGCTGGCTGTGCTGAAGAAAGATTTTGAGCTGGTACAAAAGACGCGGGATGCATTTATTGCAGGAAATATTAATGACCCACAAGCTAACTACTATCTGGCGCTTGCTGCTTTTGAAGAAAATAACTATGACCAGGCAGAACAGTATCTGCAAAAAATACTGAAAATTTCGGCAGCACATGGACCGACGTTATTGTTAAGTGGCTCGGTCAGTTATGCAAAACAGGATTTTGAGAAGGCGGCCTATTATTTATCTAAATATGTAGTGAATTACCCGGAAAATAATAAGGCGCGTAAATTACTGGGGCGCACTTATCTGGCTTTAGGTCAGAACGAAGAGGCACTGACAGAATTTAATACTGCATTGAATGAGAATGCTGATGATGTAGAGCTTATAGCATTGGTCGGCTTATCAGAAATAAGCGGTGGCCAGCTACGGTCAGGAATTGCCGAGCTTGAAAAAGCATTAGTAATGGCGCCCGAAAGTCATGCGCTCAAGCTGCAGCTGTCAAAAGCATATATTGCGGATGGGCAAACAGATAAAGCGATTAAGCAACTAGATGAGATCTCGCAAACAGGCGGCAGTAATAATCAAATAAGAACAATCAAAGTACTGGCATATTTGCAGAGCCAGGACATTGAAATGGCAATGAATACGGCGCGGCAGATGTTGACAAAATCGCCAGATAGTCCTGATGTTCTGTCCTTAATGGGGAGTATTCAAGTTGCTGCCAGGGATATAACTGCGGCGCGCAAATACTTTAATCAGGCGTTAATGATCAATTCGAATCATGTGGGCTCAGAAATGAGTCTTGCGCGACTTGATGAGCAGCAGGGTGATCTAGCTTCGGCGAAAAAGCGTTACCTGTCAGTTCTTAACAAAAA
>JAJRYF010000137.1 GCA_024275935.1 Gammaproteobacteria bacterium
AATACAATCGCCGGAATAATAGTGTTGGCCATTGAGTGAAAAGGATTAGAGGGAATATACAAATCCAGGGGATTAAAACCAGTGTAGGTTTCCGTCGTGTTAGCACTAAAGAAGGTTGCGCTTTGAAGCGCGGGGAATGCCTGCGGGAAAGCGGTTATGACTATAAACGCAATTAACCAAAACAGTAACAACAATAGCCCGCCACGCAGCGCCAGTTTAGTCGCCAGTTCCCGACTTAGGCCGCCAAGCCCAGCCATTAGCGAGAACATTACATAGGGGATTACCGTCATCTGCATCAGTTTGATCCAGGCATCGGCAACAATCTGCAGGCTAGCTGCGCGCTCGCCGATAAACAGGCCGACAATTATCCCCAGTACCAATCCGCTGATTATGCGGAATGACAAGGAGCTGTTTTTTAGATATTGACCAATACTACTCATGGGTTTATTTAATCATATTAGCGTTAGCTTTGCTCTTCTCTAGCAAGATTTTTTCTTGCGCAGCAAAATGATTGCCAGCATAGCGGGCGGCGTAAAACCAGGCGATCAGCAACAACAGCACTATTACTGACAGGTAGCGGATGCTCTCGAAGGTAGTGAAAGTTAGAGAAATACTCAAGCTGACAAACACTGCAATAGCCTTGGCAAAGCGCTGTACAAACATATCAATAAAGGCTTTGGCCTTGTATTTTTCCTCAGATGAGGTGGGTACATAAAGGGTTTCTTTGGCTGACTGATTAATGGAGTAGCTAAAGCCGTTATCGGCAGTATTTAACAAGCTGCCGATTAACAGCATTGGCATTGCCAGGAAAGCCATAGACCCAAGCAGGACCACAAATGGCAGCACCATCAGTGCGGTCTTGAGGCCAAAGCGGGTAATAATCCAGGAGGTCAGGAATAACTGCACTATCAGCGAGACCCAGTTGGTAATGGTGAACATCAGGGTAAACTGGTGGCCAATAGCATCGCCATCTAGGTAGTGGGAAATAGTCGTAGTAAACTGGAAGTCCAGAATAGTTGAGACGATTTCATAGATAGCCACAATTGCAACAATGGAGAGCAGGTAGCGTGAGGAAAGCACTAATCTGGCGCCTTCTAAAGCTGGGTTGCCGGCAGGTTTTTCAGGAGTAGGGATCAGGCTTGGTTGTTGTCGTTGAATAAATTCCGGATCTCGTTCTACCAAGCGCCCTGCCAGCACGGCCAGAATCATGATAAATAATCCTAGCAGGGCACATATCCAGAGCCAGCTGCTAGTGGGGATAATAGTTATCCACACAGCTTCCACCGAGGTCCAAAAGACCCCGCCAGCGACTCCTCCAAGGCCAATCAAACCATAGAGTCGTTTGGCCTTATCCGGAGTTACGCTGTCATTTAAGAAGGCAAAGAAAGTTGCTACCATAAGGGTTGAAAACAGGTCGCCGAAAAGGTAGAAACTCCATACGGTCCAGTCTCCGGGGGAATCAATTACCTGGCTGTAGTAGATATATCCAAGAATAAAAAACCCCGAGAACACCAGCGTTAGTCGGTGCCGGCGTAATTTTCTTACCAATAATGTAAAAATTACCACGGCCAGGAAAGCTACCAGCATATTCAAAACTTTGGCTATTAACTCAGCTTGGGAGGCGCTTAACTGCCAGTCGGCAATAGCAAAGCCGGCAACATCATAAAACTGAATAAACAGGCCTTTCTTGATTGGCTTGAGGATCCAGAAACTAGTGATGACTAGAAAGAAATAAGAGAACATCAAGACAGCCAGAGGCCACTCACCTTTGCGAATATCAAAAAAAGCTCGAAATGGGTTTTTCATAAACTGTTCACTGCACAACTAATAGCTAAAGATAGTACACTATTAGCAGGTGGTGGCTTTAAAAGTTGCCGTATTTATTTGAAGTTTGGAGTTCGATATGCGAGTTCAGAAAGCATTTTTTTTAAGTCTTGTTGCCGCGCTTTTATTTGTTGCCGGCAATGCTTCAACTGCGGTGGAAAATACCACAGAGTATCGCCTGTGGGTAGAAACCATGAAAACCGCCGAGCGCGGGCCGTTTAGTCGGATACGCTGGTTTTGCGCAGATGGTAGTGTTTTACCCCCTAAAGCTTATGCTTGCGGCAGTCGTGGTGGCGGGGTACAGCACGGGGAATGGAGCGATAAAACCAAGACACTGAGAGCTGAGGGTTACTATATTGCCAATACCCTGGCGGGGTTGGATCACAAAGACGCACAGAGCTGGCTGGCAGAGCAGAATTTTGTCGATCAGTACAACCAGCTATTGCTGGAAAAGTTTCTGCTGAATGTGGATTCTGGCTGGATCCTTCGGCAAGCGCAGTTTTATCGCGGTGCAATTCAGGAAGAAGATGAGCGCAAGGGCGCCAGAGAATTATTGCATGCGCTTCTTGCCAATGAAGAATGGTATACCAGTCGTTATGCAGCGGCACGTATCGGCGCCCGTCTGTTAGCTCACGGTGAGGACACTGCCTCGGCGCAGAAAGTCAGGCAGTTGGCTGCCTCCCTTTCAGATCAGGATAAAGGGTTTCTTAAAATCCGTTCTAAAATACATGGAGCACCTGATGCCAACGATTCAGCGCTGGTGCGCGATTATGCCAGCACCAGCGGCCGTGCTGATTTGCAGCAGTCATATGAGAAATTAGCAATTGAAATTGATGAGGTATTTTCAGGCAGACCGCTTGCCGAACAAATTCGCGCTGCGGCAACCGCGATGAGCAAAGGCCCATGGTTACAGAAAATGCTGCGAGGTTATGCCGACCAATTAGATACCAAGCCGGATCAGGTAGATCAATACCTTACCAGCTCGATGTTGCTGGCTGAGCTGCGTAATACTATGTCAAAAATCAAAAGCCCCGGCGCGCGCCTGGCGATGATTGATTTGTCGCTGGTAGTTGAGGCGGAAAACTTTCGCGGGGCGACAGTAGTGTTGCAACGGCTACCAGGGGCAAGCCGCCAGCAACGATTGCAATGGATGGGCGCGGCGATCAGTGCAGCTTATGGAACCGGTTTAATTAACCCGCGCTTGCGAGGCGAGGTTGCTACTGTGTTGCAGGGGAATACCGACAGTACTTCACTGGAAACTTATCTTGATAAGTTAAATTACCTTGGCCGGGCGCCTGGTTGGGCTACCCAGTCTCTACGCTATCAGTTCTTTGATTCCATGCAGAAGTTGGCAGAAATAGAGCCGCTAGCGATGCACTTTATCCAGGACCAGCTACGGGGTAGCCCGTTATTGGTTTATTCGCGGATCTTAAACGGGCTTTCCAAAGATGCCAACCGCATTGCCGGGGTTAAACATAAGGTCTTCGGGGAAACCATTGGTAGTGGTTTTCAGGCTCTAAACCCAGGTCTTGCTCGTGGTCGTCTTTACACCAATGCGAATTTGGAAGATTTTGACAACTTTGATAGTAGCGGTATCTATGTATTGCCAGAAACCATATCCGACTTGCCGCCCTTATCAGGAATCATTACCGCTGGTGAAGGTAACCCGCTTTCGCATGTGCAATTGCTGGCCCGAAATCTTGGCATTCCTAACATCACCGTGGACGAGAGCCTGTTGCCAATGTTGCGCAAGCACGAAGGTAAAATGGTGGTGCTCGCGGTTAGCCCCAGTGGCTTAGTGGAAATAAACGCGGACAGCCCTAAGTGGCAGAAAATGTTTACCGAAAACCAGTCCCAAAATATAATTATCAGGCCGGATCTGGAAAAACTCGACCTAACAATGCGCGAGTTTGTTGATCTGGACGATTTAAGATCGACTGACTCAGGTCGTATCGTTGGCCCCAAAGCCGCCCAGCTAGGCGAGTTACGCAGTCATTTTCCGAAAATGGTTGCTCCCGGGCTTGGGATTCCCTTTGGGATATTTCGCCAGACCGTTTTGGAGAAGAACTACAAAACCACCGATAAAACCGTCTATGACTGGATGGTCGAAGAATACGGGAAAATCCGTAAAATGGAAGATGGTAGTAAGGCAAGGCGGGACTACTCAGAGGCATTCCGGGCTGAACTATACGAGTTGATTATAAACGCGCCGCTGGATCAGCAGTTTCAGGCGGGCTTGCGTAAGGCAATGGAAAAAGCCTTTGGTGATCTGGACGGCGTGGGTGTATTTGTTCGCTCAGATACCAATGTAGAAGATTTGCCCGGCTTTACCGGGGCGGGTCTTAATTTGACTCTGCCAAATGTGACTGGCTTTGATAATGTCGTCAAATCTATTAATCGGGTCTGGGCATCGCCATTTACTCAGCGGGCGTTTGCCTGGCGGCAGTCGCATATGGACCAGCCGCAGTATGTGTATCCGGCAGTGCTACTATTGAAGTCGGTAGCAAATGAGAAGTCCGGGGTTATGGTGACTGAAGACATTAACACTGGCGACCGCAATACTATTTCGGTGGCAGTAAATGAAGGTGTTGGTGGTGCGGTTGACGGGCAATCGGCTGAGTCACTGCGCATCAATAGGCAAACCGGCGAGGTCAAAGTGCTGGCAACCGCAACTGCTCCATGGCGGCGAATGCCATCAGCAGCAGGTAGTATTGTGAAGCTACCCACCAGTGGCAGTTGGACTGTATTACAGCCAAATGAAATTAAACAAATGATAGCCTTTGCTGAAGTTTTGCCTCAGCGTTTTCCGGCGATTACTGATGATGAAGGCAATCCAGCTCCGGCAGATGTAGAGTTTGGTTTTCTTGATGGCAAGATGCAGCTCTTTCAGTTACGCCCTTTCTTACAGTCCCGTAAGGCCCAAAATAATGCCTATTTAGTAAGCATGGACAAGTCCTTGAAAGGGTTTATGAATCGTAAGGTAAATCTTAATGAGGTGCCACAATGAAACACATTAGATTTGTTGTAATATTAGCGTTAGGCTTGAGTGCCGTACAGTTGCAGGCATACCCGCTAGATGGCTACCCAGATACCGGGATTACCCGGGTCGAGGGTGCGCGCTTGGCTTATGAAGGGATTATTAAAGACCATATTAAGCAGCCGCCGGGGGCATTGCTAAGTACCGCGGAGGTGGATATCCGCTTGCGCGAGTATCAGGATTTTCAAATTCCAGCAGCCGACCCGGAGCTCACACGGGAAATCGCTGAGATGCTGGGAGAGCATGCTGATCGCTATGGCGTTACCGTGCTGGATCTATCGGATATCGACAACCCTCGTTACGCGGAATGGCGTGGTGATTACAAGCAAAATGTCGGTAGCGTTGGTAAATTAATGGTCGCCCTAGGCTTTTTTCAGGCATTGAAAGATAGTTATCCGGAGGACCTTAGCGGTATTCAGAGAGCGGCGGTTTTGAAAAACACCAGCGTTACAGCTGATGAGTTTTCTGTTCGGGATAGCCACACTATAAGAGTCTTTGACCCCGTTACTCAAACCCTGGACCGGCATGTAATGAAGCTCGGTGAGGTTGCCAACCAGTGGCAGTACCTTGACTGGATGTTGTCAGTCAGTTCCAATGCGGCTGCGGCCATGAATCAACGCAATAGTATGTTACTGCGCCAATTTGGTCAGCAATACCCGATTCCTGATGAGCAAATTAAAGCTTTTTTCAAAGACACTCCCCGCAAGGAGCTAACTGACCTTTATCAGCGCACATTCTGGGAGCCGGTAACTCGTAACGGTATGGATATTAGTCAAATCCGTCAGGGTAGTTTCTTCACTGCCACAGGCAAGCGTAAGGTTAGTGGCGGTGGCAACAGCTACGCTACTGCCCGGCAATTAATGGAGTACATAGTTAAGATGGAAAAAGGGGAGCTAGTAGATGACTGGAGCTCTACCCAACTTAAGCGCCTGCTATATATGACCGAGCGCCGAATTCGATATGCCTCGTCCCCAACATTAAAAGAAGCTGCGGTATATTTCAAGTCCGGTTCCTTATATAGTTGTGCTAAAGAAGAAGGCTTTAAATGCGGCAAGTATAAGGGCAATGTTAGGAATTACATGAATTCGGTGGCGATAATCGAGTCCCCGGCCGCTGAGCGCGACCTGTTTTACATAGTGATAGTAATTTCTAATGTATTAAAGCAGAATTCAGCAGTTGACCATCAAAGCATGGCAACCCGTATTCACAGGTTAATGGAAGAGGCTCACCCGCAACCGGCTGAAGCTTTAGTTCCATAACAGGATGCGCAAGTTTATGGGCTATGCCAAAGCCGGACCGATGGCGTAATAGTGATAACTAGACCCTGACAGGGGCTGCGCCGTGTGGCTAAGCTCTGTCATATGGGTTAATCTTCACGCTCTCAGCGTTAACGCGTAGGTAAGTATCCGTGAATTTTTTTGAGTACGTTTCAAAGCATCCTGCGGTTTTCTGGATAAACCAGACTATTATCTGGAGTTTGTATGCGGTGGCAAACTTCTTGGTGCGCGATACTTATGTGCACCATGATTATGATGGCCCGCCGACAGGCACAATTTTTATATTAACAGCATTAGGTTTTTTGATTAGCTCGGTACTGGGCTGGATATACCGTAGAGTACCGCGCAGGCAGCCTGAAAGAATACTTGTTTTGGTAACTGCAGCCAGCCTTATTTCGGCATTCATCTGGGCCTATAGTGGCAACCTTATTTATTCCTACATTGACCCGGTGCGGTGGGACGGCGCGTCTTTTGGTATGTATTTGGTTGGGATATTGAATGCTGGCTTCATTTTGCTTTGTTGGAGCGCGGGTTACTTCTCTTTTCGCTACTATCAACTCACACATGAACAACGCTTGACTATGGTTGAGCTTAAACAGCATGCCCAGCAAACTCAGTTGCAAATGTTGCGCTATCAGTTGAATCCACATTTCATGTTTAATACTCTGACATCAATCTCTGCGCTAATCCGCGATCGTCAGAACGAGGCTGCTGATGAGATGGTGGAAAGATTGGGGGACTTGCTCAGGCAGTCGCTGAGAAGCAACCCTATAGACATGGTAAGCCTACGGGAAGAGCTGGCTACTTTAGATATGTACTTGCAGCTTGAAAAAGTGCGCTTTCAGGAGCGCTTGAAGTTCACGCATGAATATGACGATGAGAGCATGGAGGTGCTGGTTCCAGGGTTTTTATTGCAACCCTTGGTTGAGAACTCTATCAAACATGCTATCGCGGTAAATGAACAGGGTGGCTCAATTCACCTGGCCGCCAAGGTAAAGGATGGGCGTTTGCTTATCCGGCTAGAAGACTCTGGCAGTGGTGACGGTCAAGCTATAGATGGGCACAATAATAGCGGGGTAGGCCTAAAAAATGTACAGCAGAGGTTGGTGGGTATTTATCAGGCAGATTATAGCTTTGATGTTGGTGTAGGAGAGGCGGGAGGTTATGTCGTAAGCATTAACCTGCCGGCTTATACGCCAGAATGAAAACGCTTGCACAAGAGCAGCCTTTGCGGGTTGTTATTGCCGATGATGAACCCTTGGCCAGGCGTCATCTGGTACAGTGCCTGGAGCGGATTGGCGGGATTGAAATTTGCGCCCAGTGCACAAATGGCAAAGAAGCTTTGGCTGCATTTAAGCACTGGCAACCAGATTTGTTAATGCTGGATATCCAGATGCCAGGAATGACTGGTTTTGATTTACTCAGGCGCTTGGATGTTGCCGATGTCCACCGGGTTATTTTTATAACCGCCTATGACCAATACGCAGTTCAGGCTTTTGAAGTCCACGCACTAGATTACTTACTCAAGCCGGTGAAAACCAGACGCTTGAAGGATGCCCTTAGTCGGTATAAGTCTGGTAGCTATGTGACCAGTTCAGGAGACTATCGAGAGCAGGTGCTAGCATCCCTGGAAAGTTTGCCGCGCCCGGCAGGTAGGCACACCATCACGGTATATGATGGGGGGCAACATTTGGTGTTGGATATGGACCGAATAGAGTATGTGGAATCGGCGGGCAATTATGCCTGCATTCACTACGACAGCGAGGTTCATGTGATCCGGCAGACGCTAAAAAGCCTGCTAACAGAGCTGGATGAGACCATGTTTATCCGAATTCACCGTAGCACCTTGATAAATGCCCATAAGATTCGCAAGATTAGGCCACATATTAACGGTGAGTATGTGATTACTCTGGGGGATAATAAGCGAGTAAAAGTCAGTCGTACTTATAAGGATGCAATCAGTCCTTTTCTCTAGTATTGGCTGCTTAAGTGACAAATGGTTGATACTCAGGGGTAAGTCGAACCCACTGTCGGCAGTAGTTGGGTAGGATTAGATAACATTATCAATGTTAGTATTCGGTAGACGAACCTTAAAACCACAAAATATGGAAGTAGCATGAAAATAGCACATACTTTATTAGTTTCAATGTTAAGCCTAGGACTGGGAGCTTGCGCTACCACTACCGCCAAGCAAGCGCCTGCAGTCGCCCAGGTCGAAGAGCTTGTTTCCCTGAGTTCCACCTACGACACAATCTGGATGCGTGGCGACGATAAAGCAGTTCAGTCGCTGCAGCAGGTTGCTAATCAACTTAGCCAGTATGATGTAGTATTTTTTGGTGAATTCCACGGGCATTCAGGTATTCATCTGGCACAGATGGAGATTTTCACAGCACTCCAGTCTATAAATCCTGATATGACTCTATCGCTGGAGCAGTTCGAACGAGATGTACAGCCTTTGCTTGATCAATACTTAAGCGGTGAGGTTGGTGAGAAAGTCTTGCAGGAAGATGGCCGGGGTTGGGATAACTACGAGCAGAGTTACCGCCCGCTAGTAGAGTATGCCAAAACGAACGGCCTACCAGTTTTGGCAGCGAATGCACCAAGAGACGCGGTGATTTGTGTTGGCAAGGAAGGGCCCGAGGTTTTAGATAAAATGCCAATGCCTGATCGTAGCTGGGTAGCCAAAGAGCTTAACTTGCACGAAGGGCCATATAGAGATAAGTATTTAGGCTTTATGAGTGGCAGTAGATCACACGGTGCTACAGAAGACAAAGGCTCAGAGGCAGAAAGCAAGAACAAGAAGGCAATGGATGCCGGTATGGCAATGGCTATACGCAGTTTTTCCGCGCAGGTATTAAGGGATGACACAATGGCAGAAACTATAGCCATGCACCTGCAAGCTAACCCTGATCGCAAAGTATTACACCTAACGGGTAGTTTTCACTCAGTTTCCGGCCTGGGTACGGTTGAGCGTTTATTGATTCGTATGCCTGAACTCAAAGTTGCAGTAATTAACCCGATTACTGTTAAGGCTGCGCAAGCGCCTGCAATAACCGACAAAGATAGCAAAACCGGAGACTTTATATTGTTTGTGCAAGAGACCCCCGCTATGTTCGTAAATGAAGACCGAGAAAGAGAGTATATGAACAAAGTCATTCGTAAAAGAATGGGCAATAAGTGTGTTTATACGCAAGTAAAAGAAAGCCAATAATTTACCTGACCCATATTAGATGAGAAAAAACACTATGAACATTTTGTTACAGAAGCCCAAATTGGGTGCGCAGCTAGCGTCTGCATTTTGAGCATGATTAATAACACACAGGCGTGTACGGGCCGGCGCTGGCTAATAGTCATTGGCGCAACATTGGTAATCTCAGCAGTTAGTGCTGCTGAGTTACCGGTAAAGCGAATTCCTCACGCTGGCGAAGGGGCTGAGTTTTATTTCGGCCCGGATAATAAAACCCTGGTAGGTAATGCCAAACTGGCTGGTGATGAAACTCATTTTGTGTATACCATGGATGTTAATACTGGCAAGATGGTCAAGATTAACGATAAGGGAGCTGATGCCTGTTCGCACTTCTTCCCCGATGGAAAGCGCTTGATATGGACTTCTACCAGAGATTTGCCTGAGCTACCTAAAGGTAATTATTCGGATCCCAAAAATTATCCCCAAGCTGCGGAGCTATATAGTTCTGCCGCTGATGGCACTGATGTGAAGCGGCTTACCAACAATAAGTATTATGATGCCGAGGTAGGTATTTCACCGGATGGTAAG
This sequence comes from Gammaproteobacteria bacterium, assembly GCA_024275935.1. Classification (GTDB taxonomy): domain Bacteria; phylum Pseudomonadota; class Gammaproteobacteria; order Xanthomonadales; family SZUA-36; genus SZUA-51. Next base: position 9,914 of record JAJRYF010000137.1, read on the forward strand.
TGGATTCTATGGAGTCGCCAGATCAATGGTCAGGTAGACCTCTGGAAGATGCCAGCAGACGGCAGTGGCGCTGAAGAGCAGATCACTTTTACTGAAAACGAGCAGGAAGGTGGAGCGTTTTACTTGAGCGATTCTGAAACTATACTTTATCGTTCCTGGGATGTCTCGGTAGAAGGGCAAAGGGGTATGCCGATGAAGGTACACACTATTAAGGATGATGGTAGTGAAAAACGACTGATTACTGATAATGAAGGCACCAATTGGGCGCCCTACCCAGCGCCGGATGGTAAGCACTTTGCTTTTGTAAAAATACTCCCGTCACATAATTTTGAGATATTTTTGCATAATCTTGAAACCGGCAAAGAAGTTCGGCTGACTTATAACGATTCCTTCGATGGATTCCCGGCATTTTCGCCAGATGGTAAAAGCATGACTTTCTCATCTGGTAGACAGGCTAAAGAGGGAGAGCGTAGCTTGCATCAGTATGTCATGGATGTTGAGTCGTTGGGAGTTGGTTCAAAGTAACGCCATTATATGGGCTCGGCGCATTCGCGCTGAGCCTGACACTTAGGTCATCACCCAGGGGTTTCCACAAAGCGTAGAAATACTTTTCTCTTAACTGGGGTTTCTGCTATGCTTATTAATACAATCCGAGGGAAAGACTATGTTGAAACTAAAGCTTATTTTCACTCTATTTGCCCTGCTACTCTCTTTGCAGGTAGCAGAGGCCAAACCTGACCAACCCGGCACTCGGGTCATGCCCCCAAGCTATGGGCCTGGCACACAGATATTCAAAAACCCCGCTTATCGAGGTATAAGAGTTGATAAGTGCCTGTATTCGCGTGGGGATCGTCAGTGCGGTAAGCCGGCCGCTGATAGATTCTGCCAACTTAATAGTTACCGCGAGTCGATAACTTTTGATTTACAGGAACGCGCTGGCAACACCTTTTTGCTGGGCTCCGAGAGTCGTTGTAATGGTAATTTATGTGACGCCTTCCGGGCGATTGCCTGTAAAACTCGTTTCAATAGCGGTGGCGGTGGTGATGGCGGTGGTTCAGGTAGTGGTAAATATTTTGCTAACCCAAAGGTGCACGGTTATATGGTTGATAAGTGCCTGTATCGCGGGCGCAATTGTGGCAAACCATCGGCTGATAAATTCTGTCAAAGTGAAGGCTATAGAAATGCCGATAGCTATCGTACTACCTATGCTCGCACCAGTTGGTATCAAAAAGAAGGCCGGGTTTGTACCAATAATTGTGAGGCTCTGACTGCGGTTCAATGTCGTGGCACGGGTAGTAGTGGTGGCGACCAGGGTGGCCGGGTGAAGGTTTACGAAAACCCTAAGTATCGGGGTTCACCGGTGTCTGAGTGCCTGCGCCAGGGGCGTGATTGTGGTAAGCCGGCGGCGACAGAATTCTGCCGTATCAATGGGCACGACAAGGCGGTTTCTCATCGTTCAGTTGGCACCAATGCGCGCACTTGGTTGTTGCGAGACGGGCGCTATTGTTCAGGCTTCCAATGTCGCGCCTTGCGCAGCGTTAGATGCCAGGACAGTGGCTACGACAACGGCGATAACCAGCGCCCGGGAGATATGTTTTACCGTGAACCTAAATATCGAGGAAAGCGGGTTTCCCGTTGCCTGACTGAAGGGAAGGGCTGCGGTCGCAAAGCGGCTGATGAGTTCTGCCGTTTGGAAGGTTATCGTAGTGCAACTAGCCAGGAGCGCTGGCGTGATGTTGGCCCAACGGTTTGGTTGGGGAATATGAGAACCTGCAACAAGCGTAGTTGTGATGCGATGAAAAATGTGCAGTGTTCTTATCAGCCCCCCAGAAATGACGATGGAGCTAACCGTGAACGCGAATTTCGTAACCCACAGCATCGTGGGTATCCGGTTTCCCGCTGCTTGTATCGCGGTGAGGGCTGTGAAGCTGAGGCGGCTAGAGAATTTTGTCGGCTCAATGGTTATCGGGAGATGCGCTACTTTAGAGTGGTCGAAGACATTGGTCCAACCATTCGCTTAGGTAGTCAGCAGCTCTGTAATAAGCGCAGTTGTGATGGTTTTAGCGATATCACTTGTAGTAACTACTAAATTAAGTGGTGTGGGCGCTTCCTAGCCCGGCACAACTTATGTAATCAATTGCAGTGGGTGTAACCCATTGCAATTTCACCAAGGAGTGGCTAATGCAATACTTTAAATATATAGGTTTACTGATACTGTTAGCAATTAGCGGTAGTGTCAATGCTATAGTTATTGTGGATCGTGGTCTGCCAACAGATAATTTGAATAATGCTGCTGGTGCAAGCCGTAGCGATGTGGCCTGGGCCTTTGCTAATCCTGATTATTTAGGGGAATACCAAGTATGAGCATGGCCGGTTCTCTTGCTATGATGTTACTACTCTTGATTGCTGGGATGTACTTCCGTCCACGCGCGTAAGTTTGAGTTTAAAAAATATAAATAACCCCGCTTTATGCGGGGTTATTTATGTCTGCTATATGTTATTCTCCCCAACACCATGGAACCAGCTAAAACTACCAACAATAAAACGCAGGCCAAAGCCTCAGAACTGAGGAAACTCAGTAAACGGCTGCTACACCATACTGGTCAGGCAATCGCTGACTACCAGATGATTGCAGCTGGCGACCGAGTGATGGTTTGTCTTTCTGGGGGTAAAGACTCTTACACATTGCTGGATATGCTGCTTCAGTTACAGAAAAAAGCTCCGCTTGAGTTTGTAATACATGCGATCAACCTCGACCAAAAGCAGCCAGGCTTTCCGCCGCAGGTGATACCGGAATATTGTGCCGGAATAGGAGTTAACTTTAGGGTTATCGAGCAAGATACTTATAGCGTGGTTAAGCGAGTAATCCCGCTAGGACAAACCACCTGTGGGCTTTGTTCGAGGCTAAGGCGTGGCGCGCTTTATAGCTATGCGATCAAAAATGGTTATACAAAAATTGCTCTTGGTCACCACCGCGATGACATTATTGAAACTTTGTTTCTAAATATGTTTAATGGTGGGAGGATTAAAGCTATGCCGCCAAAGTTGTTGAGTGATGATGGTAAAAATATTGTGATTCGGCCGCTGGCATATTGCAGTGAAGCGGATATCAGTGCGTATGCAGAACAGCAAGACTTCCCTATTATTCCCTGCAACCTGTGTGGCTCTCAGCCTAATTTACAGCGTCAGGCGATTAAATCTATGCTTAGCGAATGGGGTTTAAAGCATCCAGGCAGGGTAGAAAATATCGCTAGAGCAATACGCAATGGTTCTCCATCCCAGCTTGCTGATACGGAACTATTTGATTTTGCCGGGCTAGAAAAGAAATAACCAAAACTACGCTGTTTGAATATTCTTAAGCTTTTTGGTTTGCCGCACTAAAATCTCAGCTAGGTTTTATGAATACCATCTGCCTGAATGCTAATTTCACGACTTTTATAGAGGCTGCCAATGGCTGCCTTAAAGTCGCGTTTGCTAATCCCGAAACGGCGCCGAATTTCATCTGGCGGGCTTTTATCATTAAGTGGTAAGAAACCGTCACCAGCCTCTAGTGCAGTCATAATTTGTGCGGCTACCCCACCAAAGCGTTCGCTTTTAGGGGGCGATAAAATCAGATCAACTTTATCGTTCTCCACAACTTTCTTTACCCATGCAACGGTTTTCATCCCGTTGTTCAGAGGCTTGAAAACTTCATTTTTATATAGCAAGCCCCAGTGTAGGTTATCAACTATTACTTTATAGCCAAGGTCGGTGCGCGCAACCACCATAATATCTACCTTATCGCCAGGATCATAGTCTGCAGTAGCCAGACCAATATGACGGTTCAGGCGGGTGGAGGCAACCACTCGGTCTGAGTATTTATCTTTATATACAAATACGGTACAAAATTGACCTACCTGCAGCTCTCTCTTTTGCTCCCCATAAGGCAACATCAGATCCTTGGGTAAACCCCAGTCCAGAAAAGCCCCGGTTCGGTTAACCGCCACCACCCGCAGAAAAGCAGCTTCATCAGCCATTGTTTTGGGGGTCTCGGTGGTGGCCAGCAGGCGGTCTTCTGAATCGGAATAAACAAAGACCTCGATTTCATCATCAATTTCCAGGCCTTCTGGAATATAGCGAGTGGGTAGAAGTATGGCCTCTTCACTGTTTTCGCAGTCTGGGGGCAACAAAAACACCCCGAACTCAAGTTCACGGTCTACCTTAAGGAGATTCATTCTCCCAACTTCAATCATGGTCTCTGATTCTTGCACAAATTACTCTGCAAACACGGACATATCCGCCCAGAAAAAGTTTAACTTATTACCATCTAAATCCCGAAAGTAGGCCCCATAAAAGCCATCGCCACGGAATCCGGGAGCACCCTCGTCAGTTGCGCCAAGCTCCAAAGCCTTACTGTACATAGCATCTACTTTCTCAGTGCTATCGAGCATCAAGGCAACCATTACTCCATTACCAACGGTTGCCGGTTTGCCATCAAACGGGATGGTTACCGATACCCCTGGTTGGTCTGGGGCGGTAGACCAGGCTATAAAAGTTTCTTCATCCAGGAATCTCCCGGCGCCAAGTTCACCCAGTAGGGAATCGTAAAATGCTGCAGCCTTGTTTAAGTCATTTGTTCCAAGGGTTATATAACCAATCATGCTAATTTCTCATCGTTTAAGATAGGGGAAGCTAAGTGTACTGGATTTCAGGTTTTATGCAATTATTGTGCTGCATTAAGGGGTCTTATACGGAGGTATCCGGCATCCCGATACTGCTTTCTCGGCATTCGTGTTCCCTACACATCAAATGCGAGTAGCATTATCTGGGGTCTAGTGCCGCCTAGTAACGATGGTATTTTGTCTAGCGGCAAACTTATTTAGGGTATTTTCTCAGGGTTTAATTCTCTAAGAAAATCCGCAACGGTAAAGCAATAAATGCAGCAAAAAAACCAAGTGCCCAAATGCCTGCAGATACCCAAAAAATACGCCGATTCCAAACTTGCGCCTGGTTACACAAACTGCCATGTTCTAAGTTGCTGGGGCAGGCTTGGGCAGGGCGGTAAATTAGCCAGGCGGTAAGTGTCAGCAGTAATCCTGAAAGGGCGAAAACCCAAGCTTTATGGATACTTAGGAAAATCAGGAAAGGAAAAGCATTGGTCAAGGCAGCTACGCTGGCTCCAAGACCTAGAGTGACCAATACAATCGGTAAGGCACAGCAAATTAAAGTGCCTGTACTGCTGAATAAAGTAAGCCAACTGAGAGTGTTGGCAGGAGGTTTAGTCTGCATCCACCAGCACGCTCTTTTCCATGTTACGGAAGGTAAAGCCAGCATCCTGAAACAGAGTTTTCATTTGCTCATCGCTTAGGCTCACGCTTTCATTGCCAATAACAATAACCAAGCCTTTATCCAAATCAATATCAATTTCTTGTATACCCTCAATTGCTTTGAGTTTCTTTTCAATGCCGTAGGCGCAATAGGGGCAGGCCATGCCATCAACGCGCATGGTGTATTGTGTGTTTCCTGCCCAAGCGGTCAAGCTCCAGGCCATTAGTAATGCGAATAAAATGTGTTTCATATCGTAGTCTCCTTACGGATGCCATTCAAAAACCAACTTGGCTCGATAGTCATCCTGATTTTGATCGCCGTTCAAGTTTTCAGTGATAGGGATTTGCACACCTGCTTTAATTGCGAAATTGCGTTTAGTCCAGAAAATTCCGGGAGACAAAAACCACTGCTGACCACCTGTGTTTGCAAGGTCATATCCATTTAAGTTTGTTGCCTCAGAAAACTCGCCATTTAATTCCAGCAGCCAAACAGTATCGGCTTCGGTGTAGCTGGTTAAATTGGTACGCACACCTGCAACTAAATCCAGAAGGATTTTATTGCCCCGTTGTAGCCCGGCCCGGTTGGTTCCATTATGCCGGTAGCGAAGGCTTGCCCAGCGATACCAAGTGCGTCCTTCATAGCCATAGGCAAGGCCGAGAATACCATCTGTTGTGCCTGTCCCCAAAGCCGGGAATTCATTAATATCTCCACTATCGGTTTTAATTTTTAAAAGTATGGCAGCACTTTGTTGTAAGCCCAAGCTATCTTTGCGCCAAAATCTGTATTTTGTAAATATATTAATATCGCCGAACCCTTGGCTGTTTTCTGTGTATCTTTGCTTGAATGCGTAGGGTATTTCTATACCTGCTGACCAGCTGCCGGTAATGCCGTATGTCAATTGAAGCGCGGGGATAAATTCTTGCTTCTCGGTGGATTTTTTACTATCTATCTCTATAGAAGTTTCAACACCTTGTTTAAACAACACATGCGGGCCCATGCCGAATATTGGGTCATGTGCCCATGCTATGTTGGCTGTCAGGCTAAGTATGGTGGCCAAAATTAAAGCTCTACTCACCCCGAGTCTCTCCAAAATCCAGGGTTTCTAATATGGGGCAATCGGACAAATCTCCCGACCCAGAGCAGCGCATTACCATCAGTGAAAGTGCTTGTTTAATTTTCTCAAGGTCTTGTATTTTTTTCTCTACTTCTTCGATCTTCTCTAATGAGCGTAATTTTATTTCTGTGCAGGAAGTACCAGGTTTCTTTCTCAACGAGAGCAATTCTTTTATTTCTTTCAGGGTGAAGCCGACTTCCTTAGCTCGTTGGATGAAAAAGACTCTTTTTATCGCATCTTGCTGATACTGGCGGTAGCCCGAGGCATTGCGCTGTGGAGTCACAAGCAAGCCTTGTTTTTCGTAAAAGCGTATGGTTTCTACCGTTACTGTGGTTTCTTTGGCAACTTTTCCGATACTGATTAAACTCATTTTATTACCTCCAGGCAACAATGATAAACCATGAAGTATGCTTCATGGTCAAGTGAAGAGTGAAGCCTGTCCCTTGGATAGAAGCGCCATCAAGGGTTCTATGTTTGATCCAGATATTGGTCTTTCAGCTTTATATAATGCTCGGCGCTATATTTGAAGTATTCTTTTTCCTTAACTGATAACTCGCGTGCAGGCCGTGCCGGGTTGCCGCGCCATAGCCAACCAGATTCAACTACCTTACCTGGCGCGATTACTGCGCCTGCGGCAATCAATGAGTATGGCTCGACAATCGCACCATCGAGAATAATCGCCCCCATACCAATTAAACAATAATCGCTAATAGTACAGGCGTGCAATATAGCTGAATGCCCAACTGTTACCCCTTTACCAACTTTAAGTGGCCCACCCAGTGGCGCTAATGGGCCCTTGTGGGTAACATGCAGCACGGCATTATCCTGAATATTGCTGCCAGCACCTATGCTTATAGCTTCTACATCACCTCTGAGCACAGCATTTGGCCAAATGGAAACATCATCATCCAGCTGGCTACGGCCGATCACAGTGGCGGCTGGGTCTATATAAACCCGGCGGCCTATTTGCGGGCTAAAATTTAGATACTGACGAATATTTTCAGGCATATTAATGGTTTCCTTTGGTATTGATTCTATTTGCTAGCCATAGCAAAATATTACACTCAAGGTCTTTAATGGTATAGTTGATTTTACTGTAAAAAAGAGCATATAAAGTATATGATCCACCGCGATTTGTTTACTGTTGCCCACAGACTGGCGGAATTGCGCGAGGAGCACCGCGACCTTGATCAGGCTATCAAGTTGCTTATTCAGGCCCCACAGGTTGATCAGCTGCAAGTACGGCGGTTGAAAAAGCGTAAGTTAAAGCTCAAGGACTGGATCACTCGACTGGAATCGGAGATGATTCCAGATTTGGATGCTTAATCAGTGTTTGCCGAGTCTTCGGTTATCGCTGCTTTTACTTCTTTCGCTGATGCCATTTGAATAATTCCGTGGCGAAGTTCTTTGGTCATCAAAGCCTTGGCATCATTGGAAACTTCTTCTAGAATCTCATCAAAAATTAATTTCCCATCTTCGCTCCGCTTGAGTATGCCATTTTTAGATAGGTTGCGAATAAATTGCCGGAACAGGGTTTTATCGTAAAATTCTGGCGCATCAAATTCGTGCAATAGTGAGATTCTTTGTGCAGTAAGGGTGCATAGTTTTTCCAGTTCGGTACGGGAAAGCGTACCTGAACCGTTCTTCACTAATACTGCCACGGTAATAAAATAACGCTGGAAGGTTTGTAGCATGCCGCGCCCAAGCAAGCTCAGGCTGGCTGCCGACAAGCTGCCGCCAAGGGCGCGCTTTAAGTTGAGGTTGCCGGTGATCAGTTGTCTGGTTTTCAGTATCTCAATATTGTCTTCAATTACCGCCTCTACTTCTGCATCGTTCCAGGGCAAGAATAATTCACTGCGAAGGTATGGGTACAGAGCCTTAAACAGGGCTTTAATACGCTTTCGTGTGAGCTTGGGATTGATCTGGAAACAACTAGCAATGAAGGATGGAACGGCAAACAAATGGGAAACATTATTTCTAAAGTAGGTGAGCAAAATGGCGGAGTCGTCACTAACTGTAATAATATCGCCGAGCGTATGCGTCCGCTTCACAATTACTCCTAGCTCAATTCCATAGCCAACTATTTCTATCGGGCTCAGATCGGTAATGGTGATTTTCTCGGACATCGGCACAGTTTGCAAAATATCCAAGTAGAGCCTTAGCTGCTGCTCCAACTGATCTTCAGACAAAGCATGCTTGGGAGTTGCCAGCAGACACATTGCTAACAAGTTAACGGGGTTAACATCAGCGGCTTTATTAATATTGGTCATGATACTGGTCGCTAGATCATCAATCAGTGGACTTAACCATTTTGGTTTGTCATTGTCTTCGTCCGGTTGCCAGTCGGGGGCATGTTTCTGAAGTAATTGATCCAGTTCTATAGGTTCGCCAAAATTGACATGAGCCTTGCCGTGGTTATGCCGGAGTAATTTGAAGACCCCAAATAGATCTTTTAGAGATTCTGATTTTTTCTCGGTACCGCCAAGCTCAGAAATATATGATTTACCTTCCACTAGCTGCTCATAGCCTATATATATAGGCTGGAATATGATGGGTTTTTTCTGCGCCCGTAAATATGCCCGCACTGTCATCTGTAACATTCCGGCTTTTGGTGGTAATAGCCGGCCGGTACGAGAGCGTGTACCTTCAATGAAATACTCCATAGATACACCTCTGGCCAGAATTAAAGAGAGGTATTCATCAAACACAGTTGCATACAGGGGGTTGGAGCGAAAGCTACGGCGCATAAAGAAAGCTCCACCACGGCGTAGTAGCGGGCCAACAATTGGCAGGTTCAGATTCACACCTGCGGCAATATGTGGGGGTACGCGCCCATGATTGTAGAGCAGGTAAGACATTAACAAGTAGTCGATATGACTACGGTGACAGGGCACGTAAATAATTTCCTTATCTGTTGCTATTGCCTCAAAGTCTTTGAAATGATTCAGGTTTACGCCTTTATAAATTTTATTCCAGAACCAGGTTAGTAGCAGGGAGCCTGCTCGGACTAAAGCATAAGAGTAGTTGGCGGCAATTTCACGAATTTGTTTTTCCGCCATTGTGCGTGCTTTCTCAACGCTGATATTATCACGGCGGGCTTTTGCTTCTATCGCTTTAACCACCCGCTCACTATCGAGTACTTGCTTGAGCATGGTTCTGCGATGCGATAAATCGGGGCCGATAGCAGATTCACGAGTCTTGCGTAGGCTGGTGCGGGTTAAGCGCATCGCCTTGCGTACAGCTTTGCCAGCATCAGACTTCTCATCTACCAGTTCGCGTAAAGAGAATGGCTTGCCGTAATAGACAAAGGTGCTACGGCCATTTATCAGTGTGCTGGCGAGCCGCCTGAGTCTGCCACCTAAATCCCAGCCTTCTGCAAACATGATTTTACTAAGGGAATCTTCTTTATCCGGGGCTCTCCCAATCATTACTGATACCGGTATAAGCTGGGTTTCAAAATCAGGGTTTTCCAGCGCATATTGAGCTAGTTTTTTTAGCATCTCTGAGCTACGGCGGCTGGTGTAGCGGCGAATAAACATACCACTTAATCGTCTTAATGCCGCCCATGATCGTGCAGTTATACGATTACCATTTTCCAATGGGTAAAGGGGGCGCGGTAATGAGTGTAGCTGGCAGGCCTTATCCAATATTAATAAAGATGACAGTGAGTAAGTATCCATGATATAGCAGGCTGGGAGACTATCATCAAGCCCGGAATCACTAACCGGCTCGGGTAAAACTTTGCTCCGCACCCAGATATGCAAAATACCACGCAACATAAGTTGCCAGTACAGGAGAATGGTAGACCAGATAGAAAGTTGTTTAGGTGCTGTTTTCAATATAGATACTGGTGAGTATGGAAGAGTATTTTAGCACTTTATACATAGGGTGCGTTAATTATAGGTCTAGCACACTGGCGGGTGGATAAAATCAGAAGCTTTGGTTGTCCCACAGCTGATCTTTATAAATTGGATGCATTACTGTCCCGTTAACTGTTTAAGTATGAATTGGATACTAAACAAAACTCTGTCATTCTAGGGAAGGCGAACAGCCTATTATTTCGCCGTTTCGGGGCGGTGAGTAACCGAACTCCGAACCCATGCTGGGAAGTGGATGCTGGATAATGCTACTCGCATTTTCGGGGTGACGAGGAGCGGGCTAGCATTGGGTCCTGCCCAGTGTTATCAACAAAAAAATACGGGTAGACCAATTGGCCTACCCGAAAGCCGGCAAAGCCGGAGAGGATCGGTACTTGAGGCATTTATGGAGTTATTTTTGCCTCTAAGTGAACGGATAACCGTCAAATTAGTGCGCTTTATAATTATTGTTGCGCGACAAAATAATAACTTAAAACATATATGTAATGCAACACTTTAATAAGCTCATTGTATCTATATGTATTTTAAGGAATATATTTACCTAAAACAGCGTAAAATGTCATCTTGAATAGCTTCGGCGGTAGCTTTTGGGTCTTCAGAGTTGCGAATTGGGCGGCCAACGACTATATAATCGGCACCATTAGCAAATGCCTGGGCGACATTTACTACCCTTTTTTGGTCATCATCATTTTGTATCGGGCGAATGCCTGGGCAGACGGTAATTAGGCAGGGATCAATACTGGCGCGCAATTTGGCCACTTCAAGTCCAGAGGACACCACACCGGCACAGCCTAGTTCCAGCGCTCGTCTAGCGCGTGAGAGCACTAGAGCTTGAGCATTAACCTGAAATCCAAGGTCCGTAAGATCAGCTTGATCAAGGCTAGTGAGGGCGGTTACTGCCAATACTTGCATTTCTCCGGCTGCAGCTACGGCAGCCTGAAGCATACCGTCATTACCGTGTACGGTACAAAAATCTATATTGTGCTTTGATAGTTGGGCTACTGCGGCTGCCACTGTGGCGGGGACATCAAAAAACTTGAGGTCGGCAAAAACTTTTTTATCTTGAGCTTTTAGTTCAGCCAGTAATTCAAAGTAGTGCCCGCTGAGAAAAAACTCCAAGCCCAATTTATAGAATTGAACGCTATCGCCTAAAGTTGCAATTAGCTGGCGGGCACTATCTATGTCGGCAACATCCAGTGCGAAAATCAGGCGTTCTTTAGCTGGTATGCTTATATTGCTAGTTCTGGTTTGACTCATAACTGGTTGATTCCTGGCTCATAGCTGGTTTTTTGGCAAGTTGCGGAACATAAATATGATAACACTGTAACAAATGCCGAAACTTTCTTTCAAGCTCCTAATTCCTGGAACTTCCTATCGGGATAATTGGTTGCGTCCATATAGTGCTGTAAATTCATAAAAACAGACTCCATGAATATAAATGCATAGAGTCTGTGGGCTGACAATTTTTCGAGACTGGAGCACTGTTGTCCCGTTAACTTTGTGCCTAGCTGATGATAACCCTTACTATCGTTTGGCGCACACCAGTTTTTGTCACCGAGGACATGAATCCCGGGTGCTCGCCTGAGACACGCCGTAAACCCATCCATGTG
>JAJRYF010000138.1 GCA_024275935.1 Gammaproteobacteria bacterium
GCCTTATGCTGCTGAGTTGCCGAATCGCGGCCAAAATATGACCCGGAGAGACGACTAAGCCGTTGCAGTGTAGAATAATCTACAAGCGCCGATTGATTTATCGTAATTGACAACCAGCATTGAGAGCAAGCATGCCAAAAAAGCCGACACAGGGTAAGCCCAGCATTAGCGCCTGAGTCAGTAAATGGTAAGATTCATATCAAGTTATCAAGTGGCAAGACCCTGGTGGCTCAAAATGCAGTCTATGCATGTGGCGCGTGGTTGCCAAAAGTATTTCCGAAAATTATTGGTTCGCGGATTTTACCCACTCGTCAAATAGTCTACTTTTTTGGAACTAAAGCTGGTGATACTAGATTTTCTCCGCCAACACTGCCTGTTTGGGCGGACTTTAATGGTGGTGATATATTTTACGGGATTCCAGACATTGATTCCAGGGGCTTCAAGATAGCCCACGATGCCCATGGTCCCGCCTTCGATCCTGATCTGCGAGAACCGCTCGGGTCACACCGAAGCCTGGAACAAAATATTCGCAGCTATCTGCAAAGAAGATTCCCGGATTTAGCCGATGCTCCTTTGCTTGGGGTTAGGTTTTGCCAATACGAGAACAGCAGCAACGGCGACTATTTGATAGACCGACATCCGCAGCTTGAAAATGTATGGCTGGCAGGGGGCAGGTCTGGACATGGCTTTAAGAACGGCCCGGCAGTAGGGGCTCGAATTGCTGCAGGAATATTAAGCCCTGACACATACACACAAGAGCCAAGATTTTCTCTAGCGACCAAAGATAAAAAGCATATGCGGACAGTTATTTAACCCTGAAGTAGCGCTCCTTGTGTGTTTAAATCTTATTGCATTGACCTGTGTCAAGTCAGGTATATGTTGGAATTCAACTTAAAAGTCACGGTAGGGCTATAATATGGTTGGGGTAATTAAGTGAAGCTATATTCTGAGTCGAATTTTACAGCGACACCAGTGCATCTAGTATTCGTGTATCCTAATAATAAATATTGCTAAATCAAACTTCCATAAGGTGCCAATTTTATGAGCAACCATGAAACCTACGATGATAAGGTAATCAGGCAATTTGCTGTCATTACTGTAGTCTGGGGAATAATAGGTATGTTGGTCGGTGTAGTCATTGCCGCACAATTACTGTTACCAGTCCTCAATTTTGATATCGCCTGGCTTAGCTATGGCCGCTTGCGACCATTACATACTAATGCAGTAATTTTTGCTTTTGGTGGCTCGGGCTTATTTGCAACCTCTTATTATTGTGTGCAACGGACCTGTCACACCCGCTTGTTTATGCCCAAGTTGGCAGCTTTTACCTTTTGGGGCTGGACTGCAATTATTATCGCTGCCGTAATTACCCTGCCACTGGGCATTACCCAAGGTAAAGAATATGCAGAGCTTGAATGGCCAATTGATATTGCTATCGCGGTCGTCTGGGTCTCATATGCGATTGTGTTTTTTGGCACCATCGCCAAACGCAAGGTAAAACATATATATGTGGCCAACTGGTTTTTTGGTGCGTTTATTCTCACCATCGCCGTCTTACACATTATCAACAACCTTGCCATCCCGGTTACCTGGACTAAGTCTTACCCTATTTACTCTGGTGCTGTAGATGCTATGGTGCAGTGGTGGTATGGGCATAATGCAGTAGGTTTCTTCCTTACCGCGGGCTTCCTGGGCATGATGTATTACTTTGTTCCCAAGCAAGCTGGTAGACCAATTTTCTCGTATCGTTTGTCGGTAGTGCATTTCTGGGCTTTGATCTCAATTTATATGTGGGCTGGCCCGCATCACCTGCATTACACCTCTTTGCCTGATTGGGTGCAGTCGGTGGGTATGGTGTTCTCGCTTATTTTGTTGGCACCTAGCTGGGGCGGCATGATCAATGGCATGATGACTCTCTCGGGCGCATGGCATAAATTGCGCACTGACCCTATATTAAAAATGATGATTGTGGCGCTGTCTTTCTATGGTATGTCTACCTTTGAAGGGCCGATGATGTCAATTAAGACAGTTAACGCGCTCTCTCATTACACCGACTGGACTATTGGCCATGTACATGCAGGCGCACTTGGTTGGGTAGCGTTGATGACTATTGCATCCATCTATAGTTTATTGCCGCGCATTTACGGGAAAACCGAGATGTACAGTATTAAATTGATTGATGTGCATTTCTGGGTGGCAACTATCGGGGTGGTTTTATATATCGCCTCCATGTGGATCGCTGGAGTGATGCAAGGCTTGATGTGGCGCGCCTTTAATGATGATGGCACCCTCACATACACATTCATAGAGTCGTTATCAGCGACTTATCCCTACTATGCTATACGCCTGTTTGGAGGGGTTTTATTCCTCGCCGGTATGTTTGTAATGGCATATAACGTTTATAAAACCATTAAGGGTGTCAAGGTTGAGCCGGTCTTGGTTCCCCAGCCGGCATAAGGAGAGCAGCATGTCACATGAAGTTGTTGAAAAAAATGTCAGCCTTATGGCGGTCTTGATAGTAGTAGTTATTAGCGTTGCCGGTTTGGTTGAAATCCTGCCACTCATCTTCGAGAAAAGCTTGGTTGGTGAGCCCGCAGAAGGGATCAAGCCATACAACGCATTAGCGTTGGAGGGCCGTGATGTATATATTCGGGAAGGCTGCTATGGCTGTCACTCACAACAGATCAGGCCATTTGTTAGTGAAACCGAACGCTACGGACCTTACTCTATTGCTGGTGAGTCGGTTTATGACCGACCTTTCCAATGGGGCTCTAAGCGCACGGGTCCAGACTTGGCCAGGGTTGGTGGTCGTTACACCGATGATTGGCATAGGGCGCATTTGATTAGTCCTCGTGACTTGGTGCCGGAATCCAATATGCCGGGCTTCCCATGGTTAGAGAAGCGCTTTATTGACGGTGAGGTCACCACCACCAAGCTTAAGCGCTTGCAAATGTTAGGCGATCCCTATTCAGATGAAGAAGTTGCCAATGCAGCCGCAATGGTTGAGGGCAAAACTGAAATGGATGCTTTAATTCACTATATGCAGGGCCTGGGCACGGCTCGCAGCGGGAGATAGCTATGGATATGATTGATTTTCGCAGTGCCACACTGGTCATTCTTACCATCGCTTTCTGTGGGCTGATCATCTGGGCCTGGAGCCCAAAGCGCAAACAAGCGTTTAAGCAAGCTGCAGAGATTGTCTTAGAAGATGATTTGAAAACCCAAAACAATAAGGAGAGTCAGACATGATGAGTCCAGGGTGGAATTGGTTTGTTATTATTGTCACTCTCGCCAATATTTTGGGCTGTTGGTGGCTGATAATTTGGGCTGCAAAAAAGCGTCCTGGTGAATCTGAAGAAGGTGAGGTTACCGGCCATGTTTGGGATGAAGACATAGAAGAATACAATAACCCAATGCCGCGCTGGTGGTTAATGCTGTTTCATTTAACTATCGTTTTTGGCTTGGTTTATATCGTTCTTTATCCCGGCCTTGGTAACTACAAGGGCGTGCTTAACTGGACGCAGGTAGGGCAATACGACGATGAGGCAAAAGCTATTCGAGAAGCTCAGCTTAAGCGTTTTGCAGAACTCGGCAACCTTAGTCCGGCAGAGCTGGTTAAAAATGAACAGGTATTGTTAACCGGTTCCCGCCTGTTTGCCGCCAACTGTTCTACTTGCCATGGCTCGGACGCTGGCGGAGCGGTTGGCTACCCAAGTCTTAATGATTCTGAATGGCAGTATGGTGGAGATTACGACACAATATTGCAGTCCATCAGCAATGGTCGTACTGGAGTGATGCCAGGTTGGCAGGCAGCGTTACAAGACGATGGGGTTAAGGAAGTGACGGAGTTTATCGTTCAGCTCTCTGGGCAAACGGCAGATGCAGGTTTAGCTGCTAAGGGCGAGACTCGCTATAATTTATTTTGTGTCGCCTGCCATGGAGCAGATGGCTCGGGTAATCCTGCTCTTGGAGCACCGGATTTGAGTAATGATATCTGGCTATACGGTGGCTCGCGGGAAGCGATTACACAAAGCATTGCCACTGGTCGTATGGGTAAAATGCCAGCACAGAAAAACTTATTAACTGAAGAGCAAATGAAGCTCATCGCCGCTTATGTTACTAGCTTATCTAACTAATGCCGACAGCTAGTGACTTAAACCGGGTTCCTGGGCGCTGGACTTCAGCGCGCCGGGACTTAGGCATAACTGTCTGGATTTCATTTCTTTCCGCCTGCCTAGGCAGCCTTATTATATTTGGCCTGCTTGACCCTCAGGCGATGACTAACGCCTGGACTAGCAACTGGGA
>JAJRYF010000139.1 GCA_024275935.1 Gammaproteobacteria bacterium
CAGGCCTGTATATGTTCCAGCCAATAACGCTGACGCTGGGTCAGCATGGGAATCATTTTTTGCATTGCTTATTGCTCCTAGTTCATCAGAAGCATAGCGTGACGGGAAATCGTTCAGAAAACAGGGTGGGGTTTACTTTGCGCTTACAGAAAACCTACCGGTTTAAATTGTTGGAGACTAGCATTACCGATAGAGTTGGGTAAACATAACACGAACGGGGGGGCATGTCAAACTGGTTTTGAGAAATAATTTAAGTTAGGGCTCAACTGAGCCCAGTACCCATAAGGGCTTTTACCAGCTTCTAAGCATGTTCTTTTATTAAACAGGCTTGGAGTTCCGCAACAAAAAACCCCACCAAATGGCAGGGTTCTTCATACTCAGTGTTGAGCTGCTATAAGCGCGTTGCTTACATCATGCCGCCCATTCCACCCATTCCACCCATTCCACCCATTCCACCCATTCCACCCATTCCACCCATTCCACCCATACCGCCCATACCGCCCATACCGCCCATACCGCCCATATCAGGCATTGCAGCTGGTGCATTATCCTGTGGAATATCGGCAATCATGGCTTCGGTGGTAATCATCAGGCCCGCAACTGAGGCGGCGTTCTGCAGGGCAGAACGAGTTACCTTGGTTGGGGTCCAGAATACCAGCTTTTATCATATTGACATATTCATCGGTAGCGGCATAGTTGGCTTCGCCGCATGTGGATAGATGCCAGCAATATGGAACTCCGTCATGACACATCTTTTGCTGTACAAACAGTAAATACCAGATTATTTCGGCGAATCCGGTAGGCTGCTTTCACTGCAGGGCTGACAACATAATTCTCACCCTCGGGATACAGGCTGCGGAATGCTTTTATGGGTGCCACATTCAGCTTGTCAGGGTTAACTTTACACTCCACTACATCAACCCGATCACGCTCACGGCGGATCACAAAATCCACCTCCCGGTGCGACTTGTCTTGCCAGTAGAAAATATTCTCATCCGCGAAACGCACTCGTAATGTATCCAATACTAGGTGTTCCCACAACAGGCCGCGATCATCATCACGAATCGTATCCCAGCCTTTTTCAAAGGTGACAAAGCCGGTGTCGAAGGCATAACACTTGGGGCGACTAATGATCTCACGCTTACCACCGCCATGAAAGGGACGCAACAGGTGCACCGCATGCGCAATTTGCATGGCCTCGATATGAGCCTTAACCGTGGGCCGACTCAACTCGCTCAGGTTCGCCAGCTGGCTGTAATCCAGCTGCCCACCACTTTGACGCAGCAAAAGCCGAAACAAGGACAAGAATCCCTGGCGGTTGCGAATGCCAAACAGCTCCAGAATATCCCGCGCATAGAAACTATCGATCCACTCGTTGAAAAAGGCAAGATCCTTGTGCGTGGCCAGCAGTGGCTCAGGTAGCCCGCCATGGAGCAGGCGGTGATCGAGATCACGCACACCGAAAGGATCAGAGCATTCTTCCCAGAGTATTGGACACAGATGAATAGCCTGCTTGCGCCCGGTAAGGGAGTCACGGAACTTTCGGGTGGCGGCCAGCGTGGAGGAACCGGTGGCCAATATCTGTAACTGCGGGTACTCATCGGCGGCAATCTTCAGCAGGCGACTGGGGTCGTTCAGATGATGGACCTCGTCGAAGATCAGCACACTGTCTGATGCCTGACTGTCAAGAAACAGCTCCGGATCTTCCAGCGCTCTGACGGTAGAGGGCAAATCACAATTCATGTATACCGCCTCGGGCAGCATCCGGGTCAGCGTTGTCTTGCCCACCCGGCGCACACCCGATAGCCAGACAATGGAGCGGCGGGTCCAAGCCTGTCGAAGTCGCTCCAGCCAGAGAGTACGATTAATCATTTAGTCTATTTTACATATAGACGGCTAATTGTAAAGTATAATATTGAGGAGTTCGGACTTTCCCCGTGTTAATGAGCGCAGAAACCTTAGTTGGGGTGAGGCACGAACCCTAACGCGGTGCTGGATCAAATACCAAATTATTGGAGTCCCTTCGTCATTCCAACCTACAAATTTAACAGCATAAAAAAACCCCACCAAATGGCAGGGTTTTTTATACTCAGTGTTGAGCTGCTATAAGCGCGTTGCTTACATCATGCCGCCCATTCCACCCATGCCGCCCATACCGCCCATATCAGGCATTGCAGCTGGTGCATCGTCCTGTGGCATATCGGCAATCATGGCTTCGGTGGTAATCATCAAACCGGCAATTGAGGCAGCGTTCTGCAGTGCAGAGCGGGTTACCTTGGTTGGATCCAGAATACCAGCTTCGATCATGTCGACATATTCGTCAGTAGTTGCGTTATAGCCGTAGTTACCTTCGCCAGCAGTTACTTGATTAAGCACAACTGAGCCTTCACCGCCAGCATTGGCAACGATTTGGCGCAAAGGCTCTTGCATGGCTCGACGGGCAATAGAGATACCAACATTTTGGTCTTCGTTATCACCTTTAAGGTCTACAAGGGCAGAGATTGCACGAATCAGGGCAACGCCACCGCCAGGCACTACGCCTTCTTCAACCGCTGCTCGGGTTGCATGCAGGGCATCTTCAACCCGGGCTTTCTTCTCTTTGAGCTCAACTTCAGTGGCCGCGCCAACTTTGATCACCGCAACACCGCCAGCCAGTTTGGCTACGCGTTCTTGCAGTTTTTCACGATCATAATCAGATGTTGCATCTTCAATTTGGGCACGAATCTGGGTTACCCGGGATTCGATATCAGCAGTTTCACCGCCGCCATCAATGATGGTGGTGTTTTCTTTGTTGATATGTACTTTCTTGGCAGAGCCCAGGTCTTCCAAAGTGGCTTTATCCAGAGATAAGCCAACTTCTTCAGCGATAACTGTAGCGCCGGTAAGGATAGCAATATCTTCAAGCATGGCTTTACGGCGATCGCCGAAACCGGGGGCTTTAACTGCAGTAACCTTAACGATTCCGCGAATATTGTTAACTACCAAAGTTGCGAGGGCTTCGCCTTCAACATCTTCAGCAATAATCAATAATGGACGACCGGATTTAGCCACGCCTTCGAGCACTGGTAATAAATCGCGCACATTGGAGATTTTCTTGTCGTGCAGGAGGATAAATGGGCTTTCCAGGTCAGCAGTCATGGTGGCCTGATCGGTAGCAAAGTAAGGTGACAGGTAGCCACGGTCAAACTGCATGCCTTCAACCACATCCAGCTCATTTGCCAGAGTTGAGCCATCTTCAACGGTGATTACACCTTCTTTGCCAACTTTAGCCATGGCATCGGCGATAATTTCGCCAACTTCGGTGTCAGAGTTAGCAGAGATTGAACCAACCTGGGCAATAGCCTGGTTATCGGCACAGGGAGTAGACATAGCTTGCAGGCTTTCAACTGCAACGGTTACCGCCTTGTCGATGCCGCGCTTGAGGTCCATAGGGTTCATGCCAGCAGCAACGGCCTTGAGGCCTTCGTGCAACATGCTCTGAGCCAGAACTGTAGCGGTAGTAGTACCGTCACCAGCAACATCAGAGGTCTGGGAAGCAACTTCCTTAACCATCTGCGCGCCCATGTTTTCCAGCTTATCTTCCAGCTCGATTTCTTTAGCTACAGATACGCCATCTTTAGTTACCGTGGGGGCACCAAAGCTTTTGTCGATTACAACATTACGGCCTTTAGGGCCAAGGGTTACTTTGACTGCATTAGCCAAAACATTTACGCCAGCGAGCATACGCTTACGGGCATCTTCTCCAAAACGAACTTCTTTTGCGCTCATTTCATTAATTCCTCAAAATTTGTTTAATAGAAAGCTGTAATTATCAGGCTTCGATAACTGCCATGATGTCGTCTTCACGCATCACCAACAACTCTTCGCCGTCAACTTTGACTTCTGTACCTGAATATTTACCGAACAAAACGCGGTCGCCGACTTTAAGGTCGAGGGGGCGCTGATCACCATTTTCAAGGATTTTGCCATTACCTACAGCCAGAACTTCACCCTTAACAGGTTTTTCTGTAGCCGCATCTGGTATTACAATCCCACCTGGTGAGGTCCGCTCTTCTTCCATTCTCTTGACGATAACGCGATCGTGCAAAGGACGAATCTTCATTGAAAATCTCCTGTATAAATCACTAAAGTAAACACTTGGTAGCAGCTAGTGCGGCGACCGAGTAAAAAATTTCACGCGCTCAGGTCAAGACAAGGTCCAGAGATAAGCGCGGTAACAGACAACAAATTGGGGAGGTGGGCGGTCTTTTCAAGGTAAGGGGCCAAGAATTTTGGGACAAATCGCATAAATTTGGGACAAACTGGCATATTTGTGGCCGAACTAGCGATTTTTCGACTATTAGTAGTGTACTCAGGTAAAATTTAGCGCAGCTAGACCCAAATACTTTGCCATAAGCTTAGCGTTAGCAAGGTCTTTGCTTGAATACCATATAGAGATAACAAAAATGCTCAGATCATTGCAAAAAACCACATTCCTATTTTTGGCGCTATTGCTCGCAGGCGGCCTGTTGTTTACAACAAACGCCAAGGCGATCAACCCTGAAGATTTATTAGCCTACGATGAAGCATTCATACCAGCAGCGGTAGTGCTTGACGAGAATACCATTGGGATTACTTTCGAGATAAAGCCCGAGCACTATATGTATCGGCGTTTTTTGGAAGTCACCAGTGATACAGATGGCATTACTCTGGCATCACCGCAGGTAAGGCCGGGGGTCACTAAGTTCGATGAGTTACTGGGTGAAGAAGTAGAAACCTGGAGCAAGAAAATGACGATGACGGTAGCGATTACCGAGCGTCCCGATCAGGCTACACAACTGCTATTGAAACTGCGTTCACAAGGCTGTCTGGAAAATGTGCTTTGCTACCCACCAACGGCGCAACAATTAACTATCCAGCTACCAGCTGTTCAAGCCTTACCTGCAAATAACTCATCTCTAGGTGGTTTGCTAGGCGGCCAGTCAGCCACCGGGCTGTTTCCTGGCGCTAAACCAGTAGCCTTGTCACCTGAGCAGGCCTTTGTATTTGAAGCCATTGCTATGGATGCCGGGGAGCTACTGATTCGCTTAACTCCACAGCCGGGTTATTACCTGTATAAGGACATGTTTGATTTCAAACTGCTGGGGGCTGAGGGTATAGAGATTGTTGAGGTAAGCTTACCGCCTGGGAAAATCAAAGATGACCCAGAGTTTGGTAAGGTTGAAGTTTACTTCGAGCAGGCGGAAGTCCCGATTTTACTAAAGCGTAAAGCTGGCCCGGCTGTTGAACTACAAATTCAGGCGGATTTTCAGGGCTGTCGTGATGGTGATATTTGCTATCCCCCAATGCAACGCAGTATTACTGTAGAGCTGCCAGCGGCGAGTGAAGATATTAATAGTGAGCTTGCTTTGGCAGTAGTCAAGCCCGCCACTACAGCTCCAGTAGCCGAGCAAGATCGGCTGGCGCAGTTATTAATCGAACATAAGTGGAAGGCCATGCTGGTATTTTTCGGTCTGGGCTTATTGCTAGCTTTTACCCCGTGCGTGTTTCCCATGGTGCCAATACTATCCGGAATTATTGCCGGTGAGGGCGATAAAGTCACTACCAGCCGCGCCTTTACATTGTCCTTGGTGTATGTGTTGGCAATGGCACTTACATATACGCTGGTAGGGGCGTTTGTTGGGGGGGTGCTTGATACCAACCTTCAGGCTGTGTTCCAGAAGCCCTGGCTTATTGCCAGCTTCTCTGCAATTTTTGTGTTGTTGGCGCTCTCAATGTTTGGTTTTTATGAGCTGCAATTACCGTCTCGGTTACAAACCCGATTAAGTGAGTTAAGTAACTCTCAAGAAGGCGGTAAATTAATTGGGGTCGCTATTATGGGGGTTTTGTCGGCACTTATAGTCGGCCCCTGCGTCGCACCACCATTGATGGCGGCATTGATTGTTATCAGCGAAACCGGGGATGCAGTGTTAGGTGGTGGGGCTTTATTCGCCATGTCTATGGGCATGGGTGTGCCGCTGCTCATAATCGGCACCTCGGCCGGTAAGCTGTTGCCACGAGCTGGTGTCTGGATGGATGCTGTCAAAGCAGCCTTTGGCATCGGCTTGCTGGCACTGGCCATCTGGATGCTGGAAAGAATCCTGCCTGGTGGGGTCATTATGTGGCTGTGGGGCGCGCTGATAATAAGCTCCGGGGTGTATATGGGAGCCTTGGAGCCGGTGCCAGCAATAGCCAATGGCTGGCGCAAGCTGTGGAAGTCAATGGGGATAATTTTGTTGCTGTTTGGCAGTCTGCAAATTATCGGCGCAGTCGCAGGTGGGGATGATTGGACTCGGCCTATGCACGCTATCAACATAGGTGGCCAGCAGGCGGCTACAACTGAGAAGCTGCAGTTCAGGCCGGTGAAATCTATCGCGGATGTTAACGCAGCTGTAAAACAGGCCAGCGCTCAAGGCAAAACCGTGATGATGGACTTCTATGCGGATTGGTGTATTGAGTGCAAGCGGATGGAAAGAAATGTCTTTAGTGATGCCGAGGTCCAGGCGGCGCTTGCCAATAGCGTACTGATAAAGGCTGATTTAACCGCTAACGATGCCACTGATACGGCGCTGATTAAACACTTTAACTTGTTTGGTCCACCAGCAATCTTGTTTTTTGACCTGCAAGGCAAGGAGCTTACTGCGCACAGAGTTATAGGTTATATGCCAGCTGACGATTTTCTACAGAATCTTAATTCCGCCTTGGGTGGGAAATAACCAATGAGCAAGTTTGAATGGTTAATGATAGTAGTAGTCGCCGCGCTAATGGCGACGGCGGGCTTTTGGTACTCCTTCTCGCGGGCTACTCCCGGTGTGCCGACAGTTGCAGTCAGCCCTCCTCCTAACGCAAAAGATATTATTGGTCAGCCCATCCCGGTTTTTAAGATGGTTGATATAAATGCTAAAAATGTTCGTTCTGAGGACTTTCTGGGGCAGGTGGTGCTATATAACTTTTGGGCTACCTGGTGCGCACCTTGCCGCGAAGAAATGCCCATGCTGCAAGAGTTTTATGATCAATACAGGCAGCAGGGCTTCCAGGTTGTCGGTATAGCCATAGATGAAATTGATAAAGTTCGGAGCTTTGCTGCCGAACTTGAAATCACTTACCCTTTGTTGGTTGGGGATAGTGATGCTATGCGTTTAAATCGGGAGTTTGGTAATTTGTCCGGTGCCCTGCCATATTCGGTACTGGCTGATCAGGCTGGTATTATTCACTGGCAAGGTTGGGGGATAATCCAGCATGACCAACTCGAGCAGTGGGCGAAAACTTATTTATAAAAGGCACTCGTAGATAGGCTTACTTAGCAATAATTGTGGTTTCACAAACAAGCTAACATTCACCATACGGTAACGAATTGTTTACATTTGTTCCTAACTACGGCAAAATCTCCTTCCTTGGATAAAAACTGAAGGCGCTTGTAGTGGCAAAAATTGTGCTGTTAAACGGACCCAACCTGAACCTGCTTGGACAGCGGGAGCCGGAGCTATATGGGTCGCACTCACTGGCTGATATAGTTGCCTTGATGCAGGGCTTTGCCAGTGACTGCGGGCATCAACTTACGCATTTACAGAGCAATGCTGAGCATGATTTGGTTGATGCGGTACAGCAGGCCGGAGCAGATGGGGTGGATTACATCATAATAAACCCAGCGGCCTTCACCCATACCTCGATTGTGTTGCGCGATGCCTTGCTGGCGGTTGCTATTCCTTTTGTAGAAGTTCATTTGACCAATATTCAGGCGCGTGAAGATTTCCGCCAGCAATCCTATTTCTCTGATGTCGCCATGGGCGTGGTTAGTGGTTTTGGTGCTGATAGTTATCTGCTTGGGTTACAAGCAATCATTAATAATTTAGATATAACCGACAACAGCAGTAGCTGTTAATAACATAAGGAGCCTCTGATCTGTTCGTGGATAAGCATCTTGAGTCCGGAATTTACCATAGCTGCGTTAGCAAGTGCAGGCAATAGCGGTGCTATTACCAGCACTTACTGCCTTGCTCTGGTAGAATTCCGGTTCTCAACCTGTCTTACCCAGAATAAATCAGAAGCTCCATGAGAGGCAAATAAAATGGATTTACGCAAAATAAAAAGCCTGATTGACCTACTGGAAAACTCCAGCCTGGCCGAAATTGAGATTGTCGAAGACAAAGAGTCGGTGCGCCTTACCCGGCAAACCACGGCTGTAGCGCCAGTTACTGTTGCCGCCCCAGTGCTGCCGGTAGCTCCGATAGCCGCCGCGGGTGCAACTCCAGTCGTCCCGCTTGAAGAAGAACCAGCCACCCCTGAGGGTGAATTGGTACGCTCGCCCATGGTGGGAACCTTCTACTCTGCGGCAACTCCGGATGCAGAGGCATTTGTAAAGGTTGGCCAGGAAATCACCGCCGGTGACAGCCTGTGTATTATCGAGGCGATGAAAATGTTCAACCAGATTGATGCCGAAATTTCTGGCAAGATAATTTCTATTCTGGTGGATAACGGACAGCCAGTTGAGTACGACGAACCCTTGTTTGTGATCCGCTAAGATGCCGGTTTTCGATAAAATTGTAATCGCCAATCGGGGTGAAATCGCCCTGCGGATTCAGCGCGCCTGTGAAGCTATGGGAATTAAAACGGTGGCAGTGCACTCTACCACTGACCGCAACCTGAAGCATGTAGCTATGGCTGATGAGTCGGTATGTATTGGGCCTGCACCATCAATTGATTCCTATCTGAATGTGCCAGCTATTATTGCCGCAGCGGAAGTGACCGATGCGGTAGCAGTGCACCCTGGGTATGGGTTTTTGGCCGAGAATGCTGATTTTGCTGAGCGTTTAGAAGAAAGCGGCTTTGTATTTATTGGCCCAAGATCAGAAACAATTCGCTTGATGGGCGATAAAGTTTGTGCCATTCGAGCGATGCAGGAAGCGGGGGTTCCCTGTGTGCCTGGATCAGATGGTCCTTTGGATGATGATGCTGAAAGGAGCATGGCCATAGCGCAGCGAATTGGCTACCCGATAATTATTAAGGCCTCAGGTGGCGGCGGTGGCCGGGGTATGCGTGTAGTTAACACCGAAGCTCATCTGATAAACGCTATAACTTTGACTCGACAAGAAGCCGGGTCAACTTTTGGTAATCCAGAAGTGTATATGGAAAAGTACCTGCAAAATCCCCGGCATATAGAAATACAGGTGCTTGCCGATACCCATGGTAATGCCATTCATCTAGGTGAGCGCGATTGTTCTTTGCAGCGTCGCCATCAAAAAGTATTGGAAGAGTCACCAGCGCCGGGGATAAGCGCTGAACAGCGTGAAGAAATTGGGGCAGTTTGTGTAGCAGCTTGTAAGCGCATAGACTATCGCGGCGCGGGTACATTTGAATTTTTGTATGATGAAGGTCGCTTCTATTTTATCGAAATGAATACTCGAATTCAGGTAGAGCACCCGGTAACCGAGTTGGTAACCGGGGTCGATTTGGTGATCGAGCAAATTCGCATTGCAGCTGGTGAACCACTGCGCTACACCCAAGCGGATATCCAGATAAAAGGCCACGCCATTGAGTGCCGAATAAACGCTGAGGATGCGGAAACATTTATGCCCTCCCCGGGCGTGGTTGAGTACTTCCACGCACCTGGTGGCCCGGGTATTCGAGTGGACACACATATTTATGATAACTACCGAATTCCGCCTAATTATGATTCTATGATTGGCAAGCTGATTAGTTATGGAGCGGATCGGGAAGAGGCCATTGCCAGGTTGAAAGTAGCGCTGGATGAAATGGTACTTGAGGGCATTAATACCAATGTTGCCCTGCATAAGTGGGTGCTGCGTGATGTCGGCTTCAAGCGTGGCGGCTTCAATATCCATTATCTGGAAAAACGCCTGACCGAACGCGCCGAAGCTGATCAGTGAGGGAGCCTCTGATTTATAGGTTTTGTAGGCTGCGTCAAGCTTTGCAGCCTCACCGGGGGTTTTGGGTTTGTACCAACCCGCTGATTGGTAGTTGAGGCATGCCTTGGCTAGAAGTAAGTATTCAAATCCGTGATTCCCAGCTTGAGAGCCTGGAAGATCAGTTGCTAGAGCTGGGCGCATTGGCGGTTACCCTTACCGATAGCGGTAACCAGCCGGTGCTGGAACCGGCGGTAAATGAAACGCCCCTGTGGCCCCGTATGATAGTTACCGGGCTTTTTGTCGCAGGCACTGCTAGAGAAGCAATTACAAGCACTTTGAGCAATCTGGATTTTATTCAGCATGCTAGTGATATCAGTTTTGCTGAGCTTGAAGATACCGATTGGGAGCGTAGCTGGATGGATCGCTTCAAGGCCATGCAGTTTGGGCAGGATTTATGGATTTACCCCAGTAACTTGCCAGTGCCACCAAACTTAAACGCCACTATTATCAAACTGGATCCCGGGTTGGCATTTGGTACCGGCACTCATCCTACCACCGCGCTTTGTCTGGAGTGGATAGATAATCAAGACTTTACCGGAAAAACAGTGGTTGATTATGGCTGTGGTTCCGGTATTTTGGCTATTGCTGCGGCGCTGAAAGGGGCGGATAAAGTGTATGCTATTGATAATGACCCGCAGGCCATTCTAGCCACCAATGAGAATGCCCGCCGGAATAAAGTGACCGAGCGAGTGGTCACTGGAGTGCCGGATATGGATACTTTTGGGGCTGATATTTTATTGGCGAATATCCTGGCGCAACCAATTATTGACTTATCCTCGCAACTATTAGGCCGACTAAATAGCAACGGTAAGATTGTGCTTTCAGGTATCCTTGAAGAACAACAACAAGCGGTGTTAGCGGAATATCAGCGGCACTGCAAATCGCTAGAACTTAAGGTAGCCTCTGGCTGGGTAAGGATAAGTGGGCAAAAAAATGCAAATTGAAACATTCACAACAACCTCAACTGAAGGACAACTACGGGCCGAGTTGAGAATAGATGAAAGCATCCTCTTTGATCTGGATTTCCAGCTACGGATTCGCAGACAAAATGATGGTGCAGAGGTATATTCAAACCATATTCGTCAACAAGGAATTGATATCGCCTGGCTGCCGCAGGGTAATTATTCCTTAGATGTCACGCTGGCAAACTTGCCCCTCCCGGAGGGGGACTATTTTATAGATTTGTTGGCCTGGAGCAATGCCAACGGCCAGGCGATAATGTATGCCGAGTCCAGCCTGGAAGTGCAACTGGCAGGCAAGCTGCTTCAGAGTGGCATTGCCAAACCAAATTGGCAAATTCATTCGGCTGATTATGATCTCGCACAGTTATCATGGAACAAGCAACATGACGACTGGTTTTTCCGGCATTTTGATCATGCCTCGCGGGTAATCATTAATATGTTGCTGGGTGATTCACCTAAGTTGCGTGGCAAAATTCTGGATGTAGGCTGTGGTGATGGAATTATTGATCTGGCAGTGTTTTTGCGGTGCCAGCCGGAATTGTTAGTAGGGATTGATCCTTTCAAGGGTTTTGAGCGCTTGCCAGAAATTATTGCTGCCAACCAACTGCCCGCAGAGCTTCTGGATGACCCCAGATTACAGTTCAAAGCTGAAGATGGTAATTCGATTCCCTATGCGGATAATTATTTTGATGTAGTGCTTTCCTGGGGCTCGTTAGAGCATATAGCTGGCGGTTACCAAAATACATTAAAAGAGATTCAGCGGGTGTTAAAGCCAGGCGGCTTGCTTTTTGTTCATCCTGGTCTGTTTTATGGTACGGCGGGAAACCACTTGGGGGAATTCTTTGATGATCCCTTTATTCATTTAAAACTATCGCAGAGTGAGCTAAAAGAGCGAGTGTTGAGTACTGAGCCAAAGCTAATGGATCGCTCCGGAGACCGGGCTTCAGCCGAACAATACTGGCAGTGGTACACCGAGCTAAACCCGATCAGCGTAGATGGTTTTGAGCAAGAATTACGCCAAATGGGTTTTGAACCTTGGCGTGTAGCAGTGCGGAGCAACGATATGGTGGAGTACACAGAAGAGCTGCAGCAATACTCTTTTACCGACCTGGCTACCAGTGAGCTGTATTTATCGGCGATAAATAAAAAGCCTGTGTGAGGCTGGCTGGGATTACCTAAACCTGGGTTGGTTATTTAACACCCCGGAAACCACCTACTCCTCGTCGTCCCGGAACCCACCTACTCTTCGTCATCCCGGAAATGCGAGTAGCATTATCCGGGATCCAGTGTCGCCGCATGGATTCCGGGTTCGGCTATTCGCCGCCCCGGAACGACGGGCGAAAAGGGGGTGTTCTTGCCCAGTGCTAAGCAGTACGCTCAATCTCACCCCATTGCTGGGGATTACCATTCCAGATACCCTCAACAAAAGGTCGGTAAAGCTCGGCCTCGGCAGTATCTTGGTGTTTATTGATAAATTCTATCGCCTCACGCGGATGAATTACCCCATAAATAACCGCAATGGTTTGTTCAAACATCTCGCCAAACAGTATTGAGTAGGCAATGGTGTCTTTTTGTTGTTCGATTCGTTGTTGCTCTCTGGCAATGTTGGCGGCATCCATTTGGTTGGTGGCTATACATTGCACCCATGGTGAATTGCTGAAAGTTTGAATTAGCTCAAAGCCAGCCTTGCGTTGGTATAACTCAAACTCATCCGGGGTACAAAATTGATTGCGCGAGACATCCTTGCGCACGCTCTGATCGCTGCCAGACCAGTGGTTAACTTCATATTGCCAGCGTTTCCAGCCTACTGGGTGCGCCAGGTTCCAGGTTTCGATAAAGATCATTCCGCCAGGTTTCAGAACTCGTTTTAACTCTTCAAGATAAAGGTATAAATCTTCTTTATCCATATGGCACATAACTGCGATAGAGTAAGCTTTATCTATGCTGTTATCGGCGAGCATTTCTAATGAGGTACGATTTAACTGGTGCAAGCTGACATTATTTTGATGGGCGGTTCTTTCAGTCGCCCTTGCGATCATTTTTCCGGAAATATCCACGCCGGTCCAGTGCTCGCACACAGCTGCTAATTCGCGACCGATACGGGCTACGCCACAGCCTAGTTCGAGCACTCGGTCGTGGGGTTGAATGTCCAGTGCTGCAATTACCTGGGCTGCAGTGAATTGCCCATTGCTTTGAACAATAGACTCATCCGAACTGCCATCAACTGCGATCAGCGCATCTGCTTGAGAGCCAGCTTTGCTGTCCCACAACTGCTTATAGTTCTCAAACTCCATCAGCTGCTGGTTTTTCAAATTGATGGTTACAATTGCTAATCGACTCCACAATCTCTTCACGCGCTGCATCAACCCCTTGCCAGCCGCGAATTTTCACCCATTTTCCGCGCTCAAGGTCTTTATAGTGCTGGAAGAAATGTGAAATGGTGTCCAGTAATACATCCGGCAAATCACGCACATCATTAACATCACGATAATACCCGGTAACACTGTCTACTGGCACGGCGATAATTTTGGAATCTTCACCGGCCTCATCTTCCATATTAA
Organism: Gammaproteobacteria bacterium; assembly: GCA_024275935.1. Lineage (GTDB taxonomy): Bacteria > Pseudomonadota > Gammaproteobacteria > Xanthomonadales > SZUA-36 > SZUA-51. The sequence goes on from JAJRYF010000139.1 coordinate 13,468, forward strand.
GTACGCCAACCGGGCGACAGTTGATAATACAGCCTGGCACTAGCGGCAAAGGCATTACTACCAGCACATCTACAGGGTCACCGTCGCCACAGAGGGTGTGTGGGACATAGCCATAATTACAAGGGTAGTGCATCGCGGTTTTAAGCATGCGGTCAACAAAAATAGAACCGGAGTTTTTATCCACTTCATATTTCACCGCTGCGCTGTTCATTGGAATCTCGATGATTACATTTATATCATTAGGGACATCCTGCCCGGGCGGAACTAGATTGAAACTCATTTTGAAAATCCTGGAAAGTACAAATAAGAGGCGAATTATACCGCTTTGCGCGCAGTTCAACCACCTGCCAGCCAGCGTGGGCAGCAGGAAATGCAAGCGGGCACACAATGCAGTACACTATTGCGGTTTACGCAAACAATTAAATAATAACCAAATACGAGGAGAGGCTATGTCTCAGTTACTAATTCCACCAGTTTTAGGCGTACTCGGCTTGCTAGCAGCGCTAGTAATCTATATAAAGATAAAGAGTTTTCCAGCCGGCGAAGGCAAGGTTGCTAAGATTGCCGAAAGCATTCATAGAGGTGCTATGGTGTTTATGCGCTGTGAGTACACTATTTTGGCAGGCTTTGCTTTTGTCATTTCTCTAGCCCTATTCTATTTTTTCCCAGGCTGGCATACAGGTGTAGCATATGTGGCAGGGGCCTTGTGTTCTGCCACTGCAGGCTATATCGGGATGTATGCTGCAACTAAAGCTAATGTTCGGACAACGGTTGCGGCGGCTGAGAAGGGTCAGGCAGCGGCATTATCGGTGGCCTTCTATGGCGGCTCGGTAATGGGTTTGACAGTTGCCGCGATGGGCTTGCTTGGTTTGGGGCTGATGTATTACTTCTTCGGTTCTGACCCGCAACACGCGGAAGCTATTCATGGCTTTGCCATGGGCGGCTCGACAGTTGCTTTATTCTCTCGTGTTGGTGGTGGTATCTTTACCAAGAGCGCCGATGTTGGCGCCGACCTGGTGGGCAAGATTGAAGCAGGGATTCCAGAAGATGACCCGCGCAATCCAGGCGTGATTGCCGATAATGTGGGCGATAATGTTGGTGATGTGGCGGGTATGGGTTCGGATATTTTCGAGTCCTATGTTGGCTCCATGATTGCCACAATTGCGATTGCTGCAGCGGCTCTTGGCTCAAGTTCATTGGGTGCCCAAAGTGATTTAATGTTTATGCCATTGGCGCTGGCCTCAGTAGGTTTATTGTGTTCGATTCTGGGCATATTGCTGGTACGACTAATGTCTGGCAAGGCACCTGCCGATGCTCTTCGGTATGGTACTTTTGGTGCCGCAGTATTATTTATTGCCGCAGCGTGGGTAGTTGTTGATCAGTTGGGTGTTTCCTCAGCTGTCTGGTGGTGTGTTGTCGCTGGCGCGGTCGGCGGTATCGGCATTGGCCTGGTTACAGAGTATTACACTGGTGGCCCGCCGATACGAAAACTTGCCAAAGATGGTGAGACCGGTCCGGCTACAGTGATGATTTCTGGTCTGGCAACTGGCATGGAGTCAGTGGTTATACCAGTACTGATTATTGCCGGTATTATATTCACTACCTCCGTGTTAATTCCTGAAGCGGGTGCCTATGGTGTTGGCATTGCTGCTGTTGGTATGTTGGCAACGGTAGGTATAACGATGGCTATTGATGCCTACGGGCCAGTTGCTGATAACGCTGGTGGCATCGCTGAGATGGCAGGTTTGGGGCCAGAGGTTAGAGAGATCACTGATGGGCTGGACGAAGTGGGTAACACCACAGCAGCTATCGGTAAAGGCTTCGCTATTGGTGCCGCAGGCTTGGCCGCATTGGCAATTATTGCAGCTTTCATCGAGACAACCTCGGCGAATATAGAAGGCTTCTCACTGGCGATTAACAACCCTAAAGTGTTAATGGGAATGTTTATTGGTGGTATCTTCCCATTCCTGGTATCAGCAATAACTATGCGTGCAGTTGGCGATGCAGCCTTTGAGATGATCAAAGAAATCCGCCGTCAGTTCAAGGAAATCCCTGGGCTTATGGAAGGCACGGCTGATCCTGATAGCGATCGTTGTGTTGATATTGCTACCAATGCAGCTCTTAAGAAGATGATGCTGCCAGGTGCGCTGGCAATCTTGGCGCCACCGGTAATTGGTTTTGGTCTTGGCGCAGAAGCGCTTGGCGGTATGCTTGGCGGCGCGCTGATTACCTGTGTGCTGATGGCTTTGATGATGGCCAATGCAGGTGGCGCTTGGGATAATGCCAAAAAGTATGTTGAAAAAGGCAACTTTGGTGGCAAGGGCTCAGACACCCATCACGCTGTTGTAGTTGGCGATACTGTTGGTGACCCGTTCAAGGACACCTCAGGGCCGGCAATGAACATTTTGATTAATGTGATGGCAATTGTTAGTTTGGTGATCGCACCGTTACTGACATATTGACCAATAAGTTCAGACCAAAAAAGCCCGCTGTCGACTGACAGCGGGCTTTTTATTTACCTGCAAGGCCGGTTTAAAGCGGCTCTACTACTAATACCACACCTTTGGTATCAACCACTTTTACTTTATCTCCAACCGGTAGATCAGACCCTTGTACCCGCCAGGTTGAGTCATCGACTTCAACTTTACCAACGCCATTGACGATGGCCTCCTCCAGTTCGAAAACCCTGCCTATGTATTGCTTTCCCCGTTGATTGAGGAACGGCTGGTCGCTGGTTGGAGGGTTCTTTTCCCGGTAACGTCGCCACAAGAAGGTGGTTACGATCGACAAGATGGCGAATAATACCAACTGCACCTCGATCGGCATAAACGGCACTACCAGTAGTAACAGTCCTACTAGCGCAGCGGCTATACCCATCCACATGAAATAGAAGCTGGGGGCGGTTAATTCAATTATTAACAAAGCCCCGGCGACTATCCACCAATGCCAAAAGACAATATCTTGAAAAAATTCCATCACTTTCCCCTATGAGTCCTTACTAAAGGTTTCTTTGGCGATCTCACCAATCCCAGCCAGGCTACCAAGAACAGCGGTTGCCTCCATTGGTAATAGCAGGGTTTTTTGATTAGGGCTGGTAGCAAATGATTTGAGCGCCTCTACATATTTTTGTGCTACAAAATAGTTAACTGCCTGGACATCACCAGCGGCGATTGCGTCTGATACCATTTGGGTGGCTTTGGCTTCAGCCTGAGCTAATCGTTCCCGTGCTTCAGCGTCACGATAGGCTGCTTCCTGACGGCCTTCGGCTTCCAGAATGGCGGCTTGTTTCTCACCATCAGCTTCCAGAATGGCAGCTTGTTTTACGCCTTCGGCTTCTAAAATAGTCGCGCGTTTTTCACGCTCGGCTTTCATTTGCCGAGCCATTGATTGCACCATATCTTTTTGTGGAGAAATGTCCTTGATTTCGATCCGCGTAACTTTCACTCCCCAGGGAGTGGTGGCTTCATCTACTACCGAGAGTAGACGGTGGTTAATGGCATCGCGTTTGGATAAAGACTCGTCCAGATCCATTGAGCCCAGTACAGTACGAATATTGGTCATAGTTAAATTAAGCACTGCATATTCCAGGTTGTTAACTTCATATGCAGCCTTGGCAGCATCCAGTACCTGATAAAAGACTACGCCATCTACGGTTAATACAGCGTTGTCTTTAGAGATGACTTCCTGTGAAGGCACATTTAATACCTGTTCCATCATATTAATCTTTCGACCAACAGCAAAAATAAACGGTATCATTAAATGGAAGCCCGGTTGGAAGGTGGTTACATAGCGGCCAAAGCGTTCGACTGTATAGGCGAAGCCCTGGCGCACGGTAATAACCGTTTTGCTCAGAACTACAATTCCAAGTACTACAAAAATTCCTGCCCAAATAAGTGGTGTCATAATCGGATCCCCGCGATTTGATGGTTACCAATGCACGGAATTGTGCAATGGAAATTCTATCTGGGGCTTAGAGTACTACACAAAGTATAATAATGTCATGAGCCAGAAGTCATTACCGCCAAAAACCCAGCGCGACCACCTGTTTAGTGAGCAATCACAGCAGAAATTTCAGTTTGATGAGGCAGTAGTGCAGGTATTTCCGGATATGATCAACCGTTCCGTGCCTGGGTATAACCTTATAGTGCCAATGCTGGGACTGTTAGCACGGCGCTTTGTGCAGGCCAATAGCCGTGTATATGATTTGGGCTGCTCGCTAGGGGCAGCTAGTTTGGCGGTTCGGGATGCTATCAGCATGGAGGGTGTTGAGATAGTGGCGGTAGATAACTCTGCTGCTATGCTGGCGAAGTTTGAGGAAATCCTTAAAACCTCTCAGCAGCAACGCAAAATTTTACTAAAACAGGCCGATATTGAGACCTGTGAAATCGAAAATGCCAGTTTGGTGATGCTTAATTTTACTTTGCAGTTTATTGCTCCAGAGGAGCGGGCCGCCTTGTTGAGAAGTATATTCCAGGGGCTTAAGCCTGGCGGGGCGCTATTGCTTTCAGAAAAAATTCAGTTTGAGGATATAGATAAACAGCGCCTAATTACCGACTGGCACCACGACTTTAAGCGCAGCCAGGGATATAGCGATATGGAAATCGCCAATAAGCGCGCCGCGTTGGAGAAGGTGTTGATTCCAGAAACTTTGGCGGCACATAAACAGTGCCTGAAAGAGGCTGGTTTTGGTAGCATCATCCCATGGTTTCAGTGTTTTAATTTTGTTTCTTTGGTGGCGATTAAAGAGCCTTAGTGTACCAATTGAGCGAACCTTTGCAGCAAGCTCCAAGCCTGCGGTGTTTCTCTAACTTCAGCCAGCAGTGCTTCAGTATCCAACCCCTCTTGCTCTAAGTTTGCGCGCCTGGCGTGCAAATAGTTACGCATAATATCGGCATCAAACTCGGGGTGGAACTGAACTCCCCAGGCTGTTTCTGTAAAGCGAATCACATGTTGTGGGTCTTGTTCAGTGGTCGCCAAAACTTGGGCATTTGCGGGTAATTCCAGCACGCTTTCCTCATGGGTGGTTTGCGCATAAAGGGGTGACCGCAGGCCTTGTAGCAGGGGATCGTCTGAGTAGTCTGCTTGCAAGGTGATTAGCTTGGAGCCTATTTCTCGGCCATTCGGGTTCTTGCCTACAACTCCGCCAAGTGCTTGGGCTAATAACTGGTGGCCGTAACAAACTCCAAGCACAGGTAGCTTGCTGGAAATAGCCTGTAGCAGCCAGTCTCCTGCTCGCTCACTCCAATCTAGTCGCTGACTAACCATAGCCGCCGATCCAGTCACCACTATTCCGGCAAATTCATCTGCTGGCGGCAGGGCCGCGGATTGAGCATCAACTATGCATATAGACTGCCCCAGACCGGCCTGAAACCAAGCACTAAAATCACCTCTGCGAGCGGCAATTGATGCAATGGTAGTGCCAGTTTTGAGGATTGCTATAGGCTTCATATTGATAAATTTCTACTTCAGAGCGCACCATTATAAGGGCATTCTCAGTTACTATGATTTTTCACAGGTACTGGTTGGCTCAACTCGCTATAATTACAGCTATGAATTTTCAGAATTTTATCAATACACTGCAACAATACTGGGCCGACCAGGGTTGCGTTTTAGTGCAACCGCTGGATATGGAGGTTGGCGCGGGTACTTTTCACCCAGCGACTTTTCTGCGTGCGATTGGTCCAGAGCCGTGGAATGCTGCATATGTACAGCCGTGTCGGCGGCCAACTGATGGGCGTTATGGAGAAAATCCAAACCGCTTGCAGCACTACTATCAGTATCAGGTGGTAATGAAGCCATCGCCGGATAATATCCAGGAGTTATATCTGGGTTCATTAAAGGCGCTTGGCATTGACCCCGAAGTTCATGACATTCGTTTCGTTGAGGATAACTGGGAGTCGCCTACTCTTGGAGCTTGGGGGCTGGGCTGGGAAGTTTGGCTAAATGGCATGGAGGTCACTCAGTTTACTTACTTCCAGCAAGCCGGTGGGCTTGAGTGCAGCCCGGTGCTGGGGGAAATAACTTATGGTCTGGAGCGCCTGGCCATGTACATCCAGGATGTAGATTCTATTTATGACCTGGTTTGGAGCGATGTCGACGGTAGGGTGGTGACTTATGGTGATGTATTCCACCAAAACGAGGTTGAAATGTCGGCGTATAACTTTGAGCATGCCGATATTGACTCATTATTTGCCTGGTTTGATACCTGTGAGCGCGAGGCGGCACGGCTGGTGGCATTAGATTTACCATTGCCAGCTTATGAGCAAGTATTGAAAGCCTCACATACTTTTAATTTGCTGGATGCCCGGCATGCGATCTCGGTAACCGAGCGCCAGCGGTTTATTTTGCGAGTACGCAATCTGGCCAAGCAAGTTGCCGAGAGTTACTACGCCAAACGCGAAAGCCTGGGTTTTCCTGGTCTTGGCGGGGAGGCTAAGGCATGAGTCAGCAGAATTTAATAGTCGAGATAGGCTGTGAGGAGCTGCCCCCAAAGGCGCTTGCCAAGCTTGCTCAGGCTTTTTTTGGCGGGGTGAAGTTGGGGCTTGAGAAAGGTGGAATCCAGTTTGATGCTAATAGTAGTCGGATGTACAACAGCCCACGGCGGCTAGCCTTTTGTCTGCAGCAGGTGGCAACAAAGCAGGCCGATCAACTGCTAAAGCGCCGTGGCCCGGCAGTTAGCGCGGCCTTTGATGCCGAGGGCAAACCTACACCTGCGGCTATTGGTTTTGCGCGTTCTGTTAATTTGGAGTTAGCGGATGTTGGGCATAGTGACGACGGCCAGCATTTATATGTTGAAATTGCCCAGCCGGGTAAGTCTTTAAGCGAGGTGCTGTTCCCGGCATTGCAAACGACTATCAAGCAATTGCCTATACCTAAGCCCATGCGTTGGGGTGATCACCAGTATAGCTTTGTGCGGCCGGTGCATTGGTTGCTGGTTGTATTTGGCGAAGAGGTGATTTCTGGGGAATTGTTTGGGCATCAAGCAGGGCGCTTAACTTATGGCCACCGTATTCATGCGCCGGGCCCGCATGCTATCGAGCACGCTGACCAATATGCGCAGGTATTGGAAAAAGCCTTCGTAATGGTGGATCCTGAAGTCCGCAAGGCCCGGGTTAAAGAACAGTCCGAGGCGGTGGCAGCAACGCTAAATGCTCAGGTATTGATTGATGCTGATTTACTTGAGGAAGTCACCAACCTGGTTGAATGGCCGGTGGCCTTGGCTGGGAGTTTTGATAATGATTTCCTACAAGTCCCAGCTGAAGCACTTATTTCCAGTATGCAGAGTCATCAGAAATTTTTCCCAGTGCTGGAAGCGACAACCGATGGGCAGCTTATAAATAAATTTATTACGGTTGCTAATCTGGAGAGTAAAAACCCAGAGGTGGTGAAACAAGGTTTTGAGCGGGTAATTAGCCCGCGGCTGGCCGATGCCAAATTTTTCTGGGATCAAGATCGCAAGTATGGGCTGGAGAACTGGATTCCAAACCTGAAAAAGGTGATATTTCAGAAGAAATTAGGAACAATTGCCGAAAAATGCGAAAGAATATCAGCAATTAGCTATGAGATAGCCAAAGATAGCGACTTTAGCGCTGAGCATGCCAAGCGTGCGGCTCAGTTGTGTAAATGTGACCTTATGAGTGAAATGGTAGGTGAGTTTCCGGACCTACAGGGCACAATGGGACGCTATTACGCCGCTGCAGCAAATGAAGACCCGGCTGTAGCGCAGGCTATTGAAGAACATTATCAGCCGCGTTTTGCCAGCGATATTATTCCGGCCAGCCCATTAGGGCGGGTACTGGCACTGGCTGACCGCATTGATACTCTGATGGGAGTTTTTGCCATCGGGCAAAAACCCACGGGTACAAAAGATCCGTTTGCTCTGCGTCGTGCCGCCCTGGGAGTGGTTCGTATTCTTCAGCATGGTCAACCCGACCATGACCTTACTAGTTTGCTCGCGCTGGCAGCCGACCAGTATGCTCCGCAGCTAGAGATAAGTGCCGAGAGTATTCAGGAGTTACACGAGTTTATTCTTGAGCGTATGCGTCACCATTACCAAAGCGAACATAACTTCAAGGCACCATTGTTTAATGCGGTCGCGGCAGTACAGCGCGATGACCTAAGAGATTTTGATAAGCGGATAAAAGCACTGGCGGAATTTATGTGTCGGCCGGAAGCCGAGTCGCTGGCGGCATCAAATAAGCGCATTCGTAATATTTTACGCAAAGCTAATAGTGATGATCTGGGCGGTAGCATAAATCCGGAAAGTGAAGCCGAGCAACAACTACACAATGCTTGCGCGCAAATGCGCGATACCGTAAGTGCGCTGGTTGCAGAGCGAAAATATGGTGCAGCGCTGGATCAGCTGGCTGGCTTGAAGCCACAAATTGATCGCTTCTTTGAAGAAGTAATGGTGATGGCGGATGACCCGGCCACCCGTCAGAGTAGATTGGCACTGGTGGCTGAACTAGAGCAGCTATTTGGCCAGGTAGCCGATTTCTCGGCGCTGGGATAAATAGTAGCCTCGGCTCCTTAACCAAGCCCTATGACTGACCCATTTAGCAAGCTGCGCCAGCAAATAGATCAGGTAGATACTGAGCTAGTTCAACTATTGGCGCGCCGCAAAGCTCTGGTAGCAGAAGTTGGTGAGCTCAAGCAGGCTGCCGGAGTACCAATATATGTACCCACGCGCGAGCACTCATTGATTCAGGCGCGGCGGGAAGAAGCGTTGGCGGCGGGAGTTTCACCGGAACTAATCGAAGACTTGTTGCGACGGATGATGCGCGAGAGTTATAGTGCTGAAAATGAGCATGGGTTTCAGTGTTGTGCGCCGGAATTGGAATCAGTGGTTATTGTCGGTGGGCGGGGGCAGATGGGGCAATTGTTTACCCGAATGTTTTGTCTTTCTGGGTATCAGGTAGCCAGCCTGGACCTGGATAATCAGGAGCAGGCCAAGGAGTTACTTGCTGAGGCTGGGCTGATTATAATCAGCGTACCGATTAATCAAACCGATGCGGTTATTCGGAAACAGGCGCGGCACTTTAACCCCCAGGCCTTACTGGTTGATTTCACCAGTCGCAAAAGTGAGCCTATGGCAACCATGCTTGGAATCCACCCCGGTCCGGTTTTGGGATTGCACCCAATGTTCGGCCCCGATGTGTGCACCCTGGCAAAACAAGTAATGGTATTTACTCCCGGTAGAGGTGAGGCAAAATTTGAGCCACTGCTGCAACAATTCCGGCTGTGGGGAGCTAGCTTGATTGAATCTAGCCCAGCTAAGCACGACCACATGATGGCCATCATCCAGGCACTGCGCCATTTCACCACTTTCGCCTATGGTTCATACCTGCAGCGGGAGAATATACAACTGGAGGATGTAAGTCGTTTTTCATCGCCTATCTACCGGCTTGAGTTGGCTATGGTTGGGCGGTTGTTTGCGCAAGATCCACAGCTATACGCCGATATTATTTTTTCCTCTACCGAGGGCAAACAACTAATAAGAAATTACATTGAGCATCTACAAGAGGCAGTAGTTTTACTAGATAACAACGACATTGATGGTTTTATTCAGCAGTTCACCCAGACCAGCGACTGGTTTGGGCAGCTTAAAGAGAAGTTGTTAGATGAAAGTACGGCGCTCCTTGAGCGCCAAAGTGAGCATCAATAATAATTTCACCGAGAGGCTTAAGCATTGCCAAGCGGTTGTGAGCGTTCCAAATAACCCATGCATAAATTTACCAGCTCATCTAGAAATTCTGGTTTTGTAAATAATAACGGCTCATCTATTAATGTTGTTTGAATCAGCGAATCTACAGAGTTAGCAAGGATGTAGGCACGGGTGTAATTGTCATGCTGATCAGCACCGTCCACTTCATCCAGTAGAGGGTGCAAAAGGTCGGCTAGAAACGAGGCGGTACTATGCGGTGGTTCTGGGTAGGCCAAATTGTTTGCTTGTATATGGAGCGTTCGTGCAAGCTCCAAGTTTTCAGAGTGCACACTAATAAATTCTTTCATAACCAGGCGAATATTATTTTCACGGTCTTGCTTACTATTCTTGCAGACTCGATTTTTATGTATCCTAGTCATTAGTGAAGAGATACGATTAAACTCTTCTTCTTGATGTAATTCAACCAGTCTGACTACTATAGATTCCTTGTTGGGGAAGTACTGATAAAGAGAGCCAATGCTCACCCCGGCTAATGTAGCTATGTGATTAGTCGTGAAATTCTGTTTCTTATTCTCCAACAAAATGTGAGCAGTAACTTCTAGAATTGCATCTACTACTGCTATGGAGCGCGATTGTTTGGGAATTCTTCTTTGTATATCAACCATATAGCTTAACTTATTTTGAAATCACAATATATGCGAGTAGCCCCTATTATTACCTAACTGCTATTATGTACCAAGCACTTATTAGATGTGTTGAAAATAGAGTATATAGACTTTTTTCTTCTTGACCACTGGAGGGTAGCATAAGGCAAATGGGAGATAAAGGAATATATGCTCAAGTTAGAGGTATCAATAAATCATTATTGGTATTGGCTCCATGTGTAGTAGCTAGGCTTACGGGCTGGTTTAATGCGCTGCTGATCAATTGGTTCAATCTTTTGCAGACGGTACGCTGTCTAGCTTAACTAAACCCACATAACTACTTAGTTAGTACGGAATAGCATGATATTTTTAATAAAGAACGACCCTTTGGCTAGAGAGCACTATAAAGGCCAAGTTAACCGATCCAATTTTAAGCATATGCTGTTTAGCATAATTATAGCTTTGCTATTTGCTCAAACGGCCGTGGCAGGCCCACATCCAAATATGTACCTCAACCAGGTCGAAATTGATGGTATAAATGCCAAAGTTGCTGCAGAAGTTGAACCCTGGTTTAGTTCCTACACTCAAGTCATGGTAACGGCCAATGAACTGTTGAATGCGCCGGTTGATCCAGTAGAACCCTATTTGAGCGTGACCTACCAACTTGGCAGTAGTAATATTTATCGCACCATCTCGCCGTATTGTGGTTGGACGGCAGTAGATGGAAACGCGCCTGATTGTCGTAGTGGGCAGCTTAATCCTAATGTAAACAGGGGTGATTATATCGCGGCAATTGCCCTAGGTAATGCAGTGCGGGATCTAGGCCTGGCTTATGCGTTTACCGGCAATGCTGCCTATGCGGAAAAAGCAATTAACTATATTCGGGTCTGGTCAATAAACTCGGAAACCAGGATGGCTCCTCAACATAATGTCAGTATTGAGTTGTATATCACTATGCCTGGATATTTTTACGGGGCGGATTTGATTTGGGATTATGCTGGCTGGGATCCGGCCGAGAAGACTGCTTTTCGGAGCTGGGTTAAGACCATCGCCGAAACGGTGAAAACACAGCAGGTAAGTGCGATTGCAAGTGCTGTAGATAACAATGGTAATCCGACTGCAACAAACTTGAACAATTTTGCCAACTGGAGGAATGTACTGATTGGCGCGGCTGGAGCTATGCTGGATGATCAGGGGCTGCTGGATTATATGGAGGGGGCATGGAAACATCTGATTTGGGTACAAATGAATGGTGCCGGTAGTCAGTATCCAGGGTATCTAGGCCAGGAAGTTACCCGCCCCCGGGGCTTGCACTACACCCTGTATGCGATTAATGCCATGCTTCAGGGTGCTGAAATCATGCGCCATCGCGGGGTTAATCTTTACGATTATGTGGGGCCCGGAGGCACCAGCCTGCGCTTGACTCTGGACTTTGTTACCCCGTTTGCGCGGGAATCTTGCCTTCCCCCTCCTGTTGCCCCCTGTAGCTGGATGATGGTTGGTGGGCGCAGACAAATCACAGAAATCACCCAGAATGACAGTATGGCAATGTACGAACTGGCTTATTCTTACTACCAAGATCCGGATTATCTAGAAGTCATTAACCACTGGGGCCGACCGATGGAAGAAATCCGGATAATGGGTAATAACACACTTACTCATGCCAACCTTTTCGAGCTGGATATGGAGCCCGTACCGGCAGGCGTTGTTATCCATCCCGAGCCTGTTACTGTGGCAGAAGGTGGGCTGGCGGCCTTCAGTGTGGTAGCGGTGGGAGATTTGCCCCTGTCGTATCAATGGTTTCGTGATGGCGGGGTAATTTCTGAAGCTACAGCGGCTAGCTATACCCTGGATCCGGTAGTTGCAGATGATGACGGGGCGATGTTACATGTGCGAGTGTGGAACAATTTGGGTTCGGTTGACAGCAACCCTGCGGAATTGACGGTAGTGACAGATACCACGCCCCCGGAAATTACGGCCAGTACGGTATTGAGTCCAACCCAGGTGGATATTGTGTTTAGTGAGCCGGTGACAGTGGCTAGCGCGCAAGCGCTTGGCAACTACCAGATTGATCAGGGAATTGAAGTGCTGGGTGTGAGCTTGGGCGCAGATGAAAGAACTGTTAACCTGCAAACTGGAAGCCTGCAGCCTGGGGTTGTATATACGGTCACGGTCGATGGAATACGGGACCGATCCTCTGCCGGGAATGAAATAGAGGCTGGAAGTAGTGTTTCTATTTTGTTTGAGCCATCGATAGGTTTCGACAATGGCCAGCTACCCTTTGGCTGGACTCCACATACTCCATCGCGTTGGTCGGTGACCGTCGACAACGGGGACAATGCCTTGTTTTTGAACACCTCAAACTACGACCCCCTATCGGGTTTGCGGCTGGGCGAGTACATATTGGCACCCGATAACTACACTGATTTTAGCTTGAAGGTGGACGCCCGAAGCGCTGAATCAGCGGGCAATACGAATGCGGATTATGCCTTGGTATTTGGTTTTCAGGATGCCAATAACTACTACTACATGTTGTTTAACAGAACCCTGGCCCATACCAAATTGTCGGTAGTGGTTGCTGGGGAGCGAACGGATCTAAAAACTGCATCCCAAGGCTTGGCTGGCAATGACTACAATGCCGCGGAAGTTAGGCGGCTAGGCGATACGATTGAGGTCTGGTTTGATGGCACTATGGTGTTGCAAGTGACTGATGCTACTTTTATGACCGGCCGTGTGGGCTTGGGATCTTTTAATGACTCGGCATACTTTGACAATATCCGCATCACTGCGGGTGCAGGCAGTATCAGCGATATAATTTTTGCCGATCAGTTTGAGTAACAACAATGAAAATAACCGACATAAGTAAAATGGGTGTTGGAGTTGGAACTTTCATTTCGCTGATATTTACGACTGCGCTATTAGCCGTTCCCACTGACGACACCAGCAGTAAAATTAACTCACAAAGCGGGCGCACAGCCCAGTATGCTGAAATTAACTATGATGTAGTTTATGTCCGTTGCCCGCGAGGCAAGGAACCGGTTTCCCGTAATGGTACTCGGGAATTGCTCAACTGGAACGGCGTCAATGACTTATGGTTATCGGCTGCAAATAACATCTACCATCAGCCAGGTTGTGACCTGGTATTGCACGATTCCAGCGCGACACCTGGTAATCGGGATGCTGAGCGGGTATTGGTAGATTGTGATGAGGACGATACCGCTAATCCCGTGTGTTCAGTGGTAGACCCAAATGTTTCCTTTGACGGACGCTATGTGGTGTACACGAAGTTTATCGATACCCGGGCATTTCTTACCGGCTTGGGTATCGCAGGGATGGACTCAGCAGGCCGACAGAGCTTTATGGAGCTTGACCCAAATGGTCTTATTGGTGGCAACAGGTTTGCGGAGCTTTTGCATGTTAATTTCAAACCCTATGCCGATCCAGCGTTGATTTTTATCTATGACCTGTTAACCGATACCGAAACCCAGATCTCACCGGATAGCAAGATGTTTGCTGGCCGCGCGCATCCAGGCAAAGCCCCGGAATGGCAATCCAAAGTCCCAGTGATGGATACCGGCGCATTTTTTATGCCTGATGGTCGCATTGGTTTTACCAGTAATAGAGAACAAGGTTTCGCGCTATTTCAGTTATTTGTTATGGATCGCGATGGCCAAAATATGGAAGTTTTGAGCCACCGCGCCATGGCCAACCAATTGCACCCGATGACTTTGATGGATGGGCGCATTGTTTATACCAACTTCGACCGTATGCTACAGCGGGTTTCTAATAACAACTTTTCTTTGTTTGAAATTAATCCCGATGGTTCAGCGCCGTTTATTTTCGCCGGCAAAAATGATGCTACCAAGTGGTCTTACCATTATTTTACCCAGCTATCGGATGGGGATATTGTTGTTACCTTCTACTATAACTTTCAACACGCTGGACTGGGGGCGCTGGAGCGTTTTCCGGTAGACCCACCAGGCCCGGATTTTGTGCATCGAAGAATTTCCGTTGGCGTGGCAGGAGATGTGCTTAGCACACTGCCCGATTTTTGGAAGGATGGCAATAGTTGGCTGCCCTTTGCTCGCCCAGAGCAGTTCCGCCTGACACCACAAGCTGGGGCAGGGGATACCCAGATGCGCCCATATGGGGATCCTTCAGATTACTTCTTACATCCATCTAGTAACCAAATCGTAACCATGAATGGCCGATTTACCCACCCCTCAGCTGCGCCTGAGAATGATTTACTGGTCACTTACAGTATTGGTGGTTCTTCAACCATAGGTGATAATGTGTTTCGTGATACTACGCTTGATGCGGTTATGGAAGTTATCGGCAAGGATGCTGGTATCTGGCTACTGCCGCTTGAGCCTAATAGCACCCGCCAGATCGGGCACATTGCCGATGATGCACGAATAGTAGTGGATTTCCCCGAATATCATGAAATCATGCCACGGGCGGTAGTCAGTTATCAGGATATTTACGGTATTGAGCGACCTGACCCTAACAATAGCCGCCCGCCGACCAGTAACGATGGTAATCAGGACTCCCGTTTGCCTGCTGGCGCACCTTATGGTCTCACTGGCGCTGCTTCCATGTACGATAGAGAGACACTCTCAATTAACGGTACACCGTGGAATGTGCGCGATGGTGGTGGTGCCATGTCGGGGCGCACTTATATGAATCTGGCGGTCAGCGGCTCTGAGTTGGCTATTTTTGATAATGATGAAATTTTTGGTATCCGCGTCATGCTGCCAATACCAAACATTCCCGCAGATATGCCACGCTATATCAGAGCAGAGCAATGGGCTGGCTTCCAACGCCATCACTTGCGAATTCTGGGCGAGTACCCGATCCGTAAACCCGCAGGTAACGGTGTGGAACCGCTGGATGCTCAGGGCAACCCTGATACCAGCTTTATTGTGCGCGTCCCAGCTGATACCCCCTTTCTGATGCAAACCATCGACAAACGGGGCATGGCACTGGATATCGAGACCGCATCCCGTTCGGTTGCCCGTGGCGAGCAACAGTTCTGTTCTGGTTGCCATGTACATACCCGCCCAGGGATGGATACTTTGGACTCGCGAGCCAAGGCCAATACCAATCAGTTTGGTGACTTTACTACCAGTAGCGCCCCGCTATTTGTGGGGGAGGCGAATGGTCATCCTATCGTTGCTACTGCCCAAGAGACTTATCCAGGAGAGGCTGGCGCTACAGCCAGGCGTTCCTTTGCGGTGGATTGGGTCAATAATATTGCGCCTGTCATTCAGAATCGCTGTGCTGAATGCCATGCAGAAGGCCAACAGGCTCAACAACTCACGGGCCTGCGACTGGATGGCGATGCCCGTACCTATGATCTCATCATTACCGGCAAATATAAACGCGAAGACGGTACCAATATCAACGCCTTCACAAAACCCGGTGATGGCCTTACCGATATTGACGCGTTGGGTACGGATCGGATAACCCAGCGTTTCCAGTGCTGTACGCCTTCTCGCTGGGTCTCGGTTAACAGCGCCCGCTCCAGTATGTTGGCATGGGCACTATATGGCGAACGCCTAGATGGTCGTGATCCGGTTACTGGCTTGCCGCCGGTAGGTAGCGGCGTGCTGGTTGATCCAATAGGTAGTGAGAACCCGGAAATCTGGCCTAAGGTTGCTGAGCATCTGACATATTTGTCTGATATGCCGGAGGCTGAGAAGCGCCTGATTACCCGCTGGCTGGACATTGGTGCACCTAAACAAAATGTACACGATGACATGATGCGCCCAGTTATGACAATTACAGCCGTTGGTAACACTAATCAGATAGATAGTATTTTAATCGGTCTATGGGATGATTCACCGCTAGACTTCAATCGTTTCAAGGTGATTATTAATGATGAGGATGTGACCCCATCAATCAGTGGTTCCCCGGATATTATCAGTGTGACTTTGCCGGCCGCGGTGACTGAAGCCAACGCCGATAGTATCGAGATTGTATTGGAGATTTGGGATAACCCCGATCGAACCTGGAGTAGAGAGCAGCCCGGTGAAACTGCTGCTAATCGTACCCGCAGAGTAATTACTGGTCGTGGTTTATTAAACATAATTGGTATGGGTGGCAATTCATCTGAACTGATTTTTGCGAGTGGATTTGAATGAGATGTATCAGAAGCGCATCAGAGTATGAGATTTTGGGCGGCTCGGTTGTTCCTATAAATTGTGACCTGGAAGCGTTAAGTAATGAAAATTTTATTTAACAGTGAGTCTTTACTAAATATACTGAGACAGAAGCATAAAAGTAGATTTAGTTTTTTACATCTTCTATTGGGGATGACTGCCTATATGTTATTTGCACAGCCGGGTATTGCTGGCCCTCACCCGAATATGTACATAAATGCGGAGGAGATAGCGGCGATTAAAGTAAAGGTTGATAGCCGAAAACAGCCGTGGAAGGATGCTTACGACAGAGTGATAGAAGATGCAATAGAAGCTCGTGATGGGGAATTGTATAGCGTTACCTTCGGGAATAGTAGTAGCAATATATTCTATAGCGAACACCCCTATTGCGGCTGGACTGCAGTTGACGGAAATGCACCTGACTGTCGTGATGGTGACATTAATCCTTACCAAGACAGGGATGATTACACTTCGGCCATAAAATTAAGCAAAGCGATGCGGAGTCTGGGCCTTGCCTATGTTTTTACCAATGACCCGGCATATGCAGAAAAAGCCATCGCACTTATTAATACCTGGGCGGTGAATCCGAGTACACGGATGCGACCTGGCGAGAGAAGTGGTCAAGGGGGGATTATAGAGTTGTATATAACCATACCAGGCTTGTTTTACGGTGCTGACCTGATCTGGAACTATCCAGAATGGGATCCGGTAGAAAAATCTGACTTTATGGATTGGGCCGAAGACTATTCCGGATATGTTAGAAGCCGAGGAGAGGGTAATAACAACTTTTCCAACTGGCGACTGGTGTTGCTGGCTTCGGCTGGAGCCTTGTTGGATGATGATACATTGTTAAATTATGTTGAAACAGAATGGAAAGCCCTACTACCACTTCAAATGAACCCTGAAAGTAGTGGTCTGGCGGGCATAATGGGTGAAGAGTATGGGCGAGACAACGGCTTAAGCTATTCTACCTATGCTATCAACGCCATGATTCAGGGTGCAGAAATTCTGCGGCATCGCGATGTCAATCTTTTTGAATATCAAGATGGCGAAGGCAGGGGTATAGAATTAGCACTGGATTACATTACCCAGTATGTGATTACCCCTGCTGATTGGCCATATAAACAAGAAAGGGCTCTTGCTGCCAGAGATAGTACAGCAATGTATGAGTTGGCTTATTCACACTACCAAAAGCAAAGCTACCTAGATGCTATAAACCGTTGGGGTCGTCCAATGGAGGAAATCCGAATAATGGGTATCACTACGCTTACCCATGGCAATCGTTTTTTGCTAAATTTCGAACCAACTCCACCAAGTATTATCACCCAACCCGTCTCGCAAAACATTGAAGAAGGCGCTGCTGTGACTTTCATTGTGGCTGCCAGCGGCACTGATTTGCAGTACCAATGGTATCGTAATGGCATCCCAATTAACGGTGCCACCAGTGCCAGTTACACCCAGGACCCAGTATTGTCAGTTGACGATGGTGCGCTATACCACAGCGTAGTTAGTAATGAGCTGGACATGGCCATTAGTGACGCTGCGACCTTAACGGTAGCACTAGATACCACCCCGCCGTTGATTAGTAGCGCTACAGTACGCAGCCCAACTGTAGTGGATATCCGCTTTAGTGAAAGAATAACCCCGGCCAGCGCTGAGGTAACGGCAAACTATCAAATCAGCAATGGAACACGGGGAATACAGGTAACAGGTGCTGCATTGAGCGCCGATATGCAAACAGTGCAGTTACAAACAGACCAGCTTACAACGGAGATTGTTTATACCATCACGGTTAACAATATTCAGGATACATCTTCTAGTGCCAATCAAATTGCCGCAGACAGCAGCATAGATATTATCTTTGCCCCGAACATAACTTTTGACAATGGCGAGCTACCTTTTGGCTGGATTCCACTAAATGAGTCGAGATGGTCGGTGGTAACTGATAATGGTAACAATGTATTGTTTTTGAATACCACAAGCTACAACCCGTTATCCGGTGGTCGCTTGGGCGAGCATATTTTGGCACCGGATAGTTATACCGATTTTTCCTTAACGGTTGATGTTAAAACCAACGAACCAGCAGCCGAAGCCAATGCCGACTACGCCCTGGTATTCGGGTTTCAGGATGCGGAAAACTATTACTATATGCTGTTTAACCGGACCCAGTCCAACACTGAGCTATTCAAGGTTGAGAGTGGTATTCGCCAAGCTCTGCCTGTGACTATCAGTAGTGTGTTAATGGGTGCTGCCTACCATGCTGTGGAAGTACGGCGAGTACAAAACAGCATTGAAGTCAGGTTTGATAACAAGCTTATATTACAGACTGAGGAGAGTACTTTTGGCGCTGGCAAGATTGGTCTGGGTTCATTTAATGATTCATCCTACTTTGACAATATCCGGATCACCGGTGGTGTTGCTGGACAGGCCGAGATGATCTTTATGGATGAGTTTGAGTGATTAGGAGGCTGTCTTAGAGCAGTAAAGAATGGAATTGATTTCACTAAAATTACAAAACAGTAGTAGCCGGATTGGCTGTGTTATTTGCGCGATTAAATATAGTTTAACTGTAGTGGTCTGTGGCTTATTGGCGCAAACGATTATTGCCGTTACCTACCCCAGTCAAGCTGAGGCTTCAGTATTACTCTCCAATCCGGGGCCACAGGTTTATGCCGAGGAACAAAAATACACCCTCAATATCAGTGCGGCTGCTAACGCCAGAATATTTGTTAGCGGGCTGCCGCCAGGAATGCTGTGGGATGAGGCTGAGCGTCGGTTTGAGTTTAGA
>JAJRYF010000140.1 GCA_024275935.1 Gammaproteobacteria bacterium
TGGACTGGCAAACGCTGGGCATATTTAGCTATTGTGATGGATCTTTTTGGCCGTAAACCCATCGGCTGGGCTTTCTCATATTCACCCAACAGCCAGCTAACCGCAGACGCTTTATCAATGGTTTTTGAGTCACGCGGTCAACCCCAGAATGTTATGTTTCATTCAGACCAGGGTTGTCACTACACTAGCAGAAAATTCCGCCAATATTTGTGGCGCTATCAAATAAAACAAAGTATGAGTCATCGTGGAAACTGCTGGGACAATGCCCCAGTGGAACGCTTTTTCAGAAGCTTGAAGTCAGAATGGGTACCACAAACTGGGTATCGCTCTTTTATTGAAGCAAAAACAGCGGTCATGGATTATATTACTGGATATTACAGCCAAGTACGGCCACATCAACACAATGATGGTAAAGCGCCTAATGTTGCAGAGGCGGATTACTGGAATGAATAATATTCTGTGGCCAAAATAACTTGACCACTACAGTGCGAGCCGATATTACGAAGTGGGACAATGTATGGGACAGCCGCTTTAGCAGTGCTTGGAAGACTGTTGGTTGCCGTGGTTATTATAGTTCTCTCAGGCCGCTTGGATTCCGGGCTCGGCTATTAGCCCGCCTCGGAACGGCCGGGGTAGGCGTTAGGCCGGAATGACAGGGATGGATGCCCCTTGGTTTATTTATCTAAACTGCTCATTTAATAACCGCTCTTCAAGTGAGTGCTCCGGGTCAAACATTAGTTTCAAACTAGTTTGCTGGTCTTCGACAATCTCTACCTTGGTAACATCCCGTACCTCAATAAAATCAGCAGTCGCACTTACCGGTCGCTTCTCGTGACTTAGCAGGTCGATTACGATGGTGGCGGCCGCCGGTAGCACCGCGCCACGCCAACGCCGTGGTCTGAATGGTGAAATCGGGGTAAGTGCCAGCGCGTTAGAATCGAGCGGCAAAATTGGTCCATAGGCTGAGAAATTATAAGCACTGCTGCCAGCGGCTGTGGCCACCAATACTCCATCGGCAACCAACTCTTCGATTTTTACTGCATTATTCACCGTGATACGCAAATGCGCAGCCTGATAGTTTTGCCGTAACATCGAGACCTCATTGATTGCCATGGCTGTGTGTTCTTCACCATCGGCAGTTGTCGCCAGCATTTTTAAAGGTTTAAGGGCTACGCACTCGGCTTTCTCTAACCTTAGCGCAAGATCACCATCTTGATAGCGATTCATCAAAAACCCCACCCTTCCCATGCGCATTCCATACACTGGCAAGCCAGTATCAACAAATTCATGTAGTACCCGCAACATAAAACCATCACCACCAAGGGCAACAATTACATCGGCAGACTCCAGCGCTACATGGCCATAGCGTAACTTTAGCGCCGCCATTATAGCGGGAGTCTGGGTGTGCTCAGAACCAACAATATGCAGGCGGGAAGTAGGCACTACACAGGCTCTTTAATCAGACTACGCAAGGCATTAACTGCAACCGAAATAGTTGCATAATCCAGCTCTTGTAAAGTTCGCATATCAGCCAGCATTTCAATCACTCTATCCAGTTCATCCCGATTCTCTTTAAGCCAGGAATTAACAGCCCCGTTGCTGGCATCACCATAAGCCATTAAGACCTGCCCGGCAAGACCACGATGCTGGCGGAATAGCTCCTCGCGCAGAAGGTTACGCGCCGCCGCATCCCACTGGCCGTCAACCGCTAGTTCTTCAATCTGCTGCATTAACCATTTCAAATTCATGGTCTGGCCTAGCTGGAAATATACCTCAGCAACTTTCTCTACTGGTAAATTCTTGCGCCCTGCCTCATCAACTATATCCAGGGCAGAAGTTAAACGCGGTAGCAGTGCCAGAGATTTTGATAGCTTCTCGGTAGCTCCCGCATCAACATAGCGCTGCACCTGAGAGCCAAGCAAGCGCTGGTCGTCTTTACTAAGCAGGCCTGCTATACCTGCCATTAAACTGGATATCCCCGGCCTCAGGCGTTCAACTTGCAGTTGAATGTCTAACTTAGCTCCTGGTTGTACTAGTAACCAGCGAACCGCCTGGCGGAGCACCTTCCAAATAACCAATAAGGCATCTGTCTGGATTGCCGCAGATACTTTGTTATCCAAAGCCTCGATTGATAGCCACAGCGGGTTCAAATCAAATGCATCGCGGGCGATTAGATATGCCCTGGTAACATCTTCTGGACTATGCCCGGTGGACTCTTGCATCAGCAGGCAAAACGATGCCCCCATTCGGTTAACTATTGAATTGGTAACCATGGTGGTGATAATTTCACGCTTCATGCGATGCTGGTGCATCTCAGCAGCAAAGCGTTTCTGGATCGCGCTCGGAAAATAATCAAACAACTCAGGCCGCAGATAATTATCATCGGGAAGACTCGACTCCAACAGTTGTTGGTAGAGCACAATTTTTGCATAAGATAACAAAGTTGATAGCTCAGGCCGGGTCAAACCTTTGTTGACGGTACGGCGTTGCTCGATATCATCATCCGTTGGTAAAAACTCCAACTCCCGATCCAGTAGGCCCTGTTGCTCAAGCACCTGGATGAAGTGTGCTTTGGCCCCTAGTCTGGCACCGGTTAATCTTTCCATCATGGAAATGGTTTGGGTTTGCAGGTAATTAGATCGCAGCACTAACTGGTCAACATCATCTGTCATTTCAACCAATAATTCATTTCTGGAATCAAGCTCCAGCTTGCCCTGACGCATTACCTGATTGAGCAATATCTTTATATTCACTTCGTGGTCTGAGCAATCCACACCCGCAGAGTTATCAATAAAATCAGTATTAATTCGCCCGCCGGCCAACGCATACTCCACTCTACCAAGCTGGGTAAGCCCCAAATTGCCGCCCTCACCTACTACTTTACAGCGTAGCTCAGCGCCATTGATGCGCAAGCCATTATTAGCAGTATCGCCAGCATCGGCATTAGTTTCAGAGCTGGCTTTAACATAGGTGCCGATACCACCATTCCAAAGCAAGTCCACTCTGGCCTTCAGCAACAAACGAATTAGTTCTGCTGGTGCCATCTGTTTGGCATCCACGCCTAACCAGTCTCTTACCTGTGGGCTAAGCTTTATAGACTTCGATTGCCGGGAATAAATACCACCGCCTTTGGAGATTAACTTGCGGTTGTAATCATCCCAACTTGACCTTGGTAAATCAAACAGTCGTTGGCGCTCAACGAAGCTACTTTCGGCATCCGGAGTCGGGTCCAGGAATATATGCATATGATTAAATGCAGCCTGCAAGCAAATATGCCGGGAAAGCAGCATTCCATTACCGAATACATCTCCGGCCATATCGCCAATGCCAACCACGGTAAAGTCTTCTGCCTGAGTGTCTATATCAAGCTCGCGGAAATGTCGCTTAACCGATTCCCAGGCACCTTTAGCTGTAATCCCCATAACCTTATGGTCATAACCTACCGAGCCACCTGAGGCAAATGCATCACCCAACCAGAAGCCATATTCCTCAGCCACACCATTGGCAATATCCGAGAATGTGGCTGTGCCTTTATCGGCTGCCACTACCAAGTATGGGTCATCCTCATCCAGCCTGACAACATCCATTGGCGGCAAAACTTCATCTTCAGACAAATTATCACTGATATCCAGTAGTCCGCGAATAAAGCTCTGATAGCAGTGAATAACCTCTTCCATAACAGTTTCCCGGTCACCTTCAGGCATACGCTTGACCACAAACCCACCTTTGGCGCCAACCGGAACTATCATAGTATTTTTTACATTTTGAGCTTTCATCAAGCCCAGCACCTCAGTGCGAAAATCTTCCCGTCGGTCTGACCAGCGCAAACCACCTCTGGCAACCTTACCCATGCGTAAATGGATACCCTCAACCCGTGGTGAATAAACCCAAATCTCCCGAAATGGGCACGGTTTTGGTAGGTCTGTAACTTGGGCCGAGTCAAACTTAAAAGACAAGTATTCTTTAGGCTCTCCAGCTTCATCACTGCAGAAATAATTAGTTCTTAGAGTAGCCAAAATTAGATTACAGAAGGCCCGCAGGATTCTATCCTGATCCAAACTGGAAACCGATTCCAATGCGCACACAATCGCGGCTTTGAGAGTTTTTATTTGGTCTTTATGCACGCTACTACCGCGAGCATCGACCACTGCCTTCAAACACTCCCCCAGCGCGGTAGATGGATCACCATGCAGCACCGCAAACACCTTTTGTAGTCGCCCGCCACGCCTGCGCGCTCCAGCTTCACTTTCGTTCTTTCGTCGCGGATCAAATATGGTTTCAAATAACTCCACCAGCAGGCGAGCAATTACCGGGTGGCTTTCAAGCGTAGTTTCCATATATGCTTGTGAAAATGGTATCCCGGTTTGCAGCAAGTATTTGCTATAGGCTCGCAAGATAGTAATTTGTCGCCAGCGTAGTCTCGCGGCCAATACCAAACGATTGAAACCATCGCTTTCATTGCCCCCACGCCAAGTCATTTCAAAAGCCTGCTGCATAATTTCGCGAACCGCTTCTATATCGAGATCCTCACCAGTGGCTAGCACCATATCAAAATCCTGAACCCAGATAGATTTATCCTGCGACAAGCGGAACTCATACGGCCTTTCACTAACAATACTAAGGCCCAGGTTCTCCAGCATCGGCAGCACCTCGGTTAATGGAATCGGGCGGGTATATTTGAATATTTTAAACCGTAGCACCCCCATACGCTTTTTGCGTGGCCGGTACAGGCTCATGCCTAAGTCACTTTCACCTTCGAGCATAGCCATATTTTGCAAATCAAAACTGGCAACCCAGGGCGAGACATCATCTGTGTACGATAGCGGCACCGCCCGATGAAACCTCTCAAACACCTTCAAGCCATCAGACTCACCCAGTTTTTGAATTAAGATCTGGCGCAGCTCATCTTCCCATGAGCGCACCGCCTTAACAATTTTTGCCTCAATTTCTGCAACATCGTACTCTACAGGCTCACCAGAGCGCGGGCGTACAACGATGTGCAAACGGGCCAATGGTGAGTCTGATACCAGAACCTGATAATCAATCCGCTCACCTTTCAAACTACGCTTCAGAATCGCTTGAATGGCCTGCCTGTTTTCCGTATTAAAGCGATCTCTGGGGATAAACAACATACAGGAATAAAATCGTCCAAATAGTTCCCGACGAATCAGTAGCCTGGTGCTCTGGCGCTCCTGTAGCTTTAATATACTCATGCTCAAGGAAACCAATTCCTCGACACTAGACTGGAAGAGTTCATCTCTTGGCAGGGTTTCAAGTATGTGTATCAGAGCCTTCCATGCATGTGACTCGGGACGAAGTTTTGAGTGCTCCATCACCGCTTCAACCCGCGCACGAATAAGCGGCGTGTCCCAGGCGCTTCTGGTGTAGGCATTAGAGGTGAACAGGCCAATAAAACGGTGCTCGCCAATTGCCTTGCCATGTTTATTAAATATCTTCACGCCTACATAATCCATATACCCGCTACGGTGGATACTGGAACGAGTACTGGTTTTAGTAATAATTAATAAATCTGGTTTATCGGCGCTGTTATCGGTCTTAATTGCTGGCAAACTGGGTAATGGCCTGGGCGTTCCAGGAGAGTGTTCTTCATCTAAGATGCCCAGCCCGGTCTGTGGTACCACCTGTAAAACTTTCTTCTCACCGCTGCCACTAACTTTATATTCCCGGTAGCCGAAAAAAATGAAATTGTCTTCAGCCAGCCAACGAATAAAACTACCAGCCTCAATCGCATCCTCTTGTTCTTCGGCATTGCCTATAGCCACCAGCATGGTGGATGTTTCAAGCGCCTTAGCGGTCATTGGCCGCCACCCAGATACCACCAATTTGAGCTCTGCAAGCACTTTGTAGATTGATTTTTTAATTCGTTGCAAGCGATCCTTACTTAGCCTGTCAATAACCAGATAGATTACCGATTCAGCCACAAAGTCTGATTCAGTTTTAGCTTCATTCTCAGTCAGAATCTTGAGCAGCTTGCCGTCAGCATCGCGGACCACATTAATAACCGGATGGAATAGATGATGAATGCCTATATCCCGATCTGCTAGCAGCAAACTGATGGAGTCAACCAAAAATGGTCCATCCGGATTATTTAGCTGGATCACACTAGCAGCGCTATCCCAACCATTCTTATCAACTTCAGGGTTAAATAACCGGACTTTAGAGCTACCCTTATCGCGCTCAAGAATAAACTGGTACAAGTCAACTATGCGGCCAGCCAACTCACTTGGCGACCGCTCCAAAAATTCCTCAGCCGTAGCCTGTCTGAAGAATTCCTCAGCCAAGTGGGCAAGATCGCTAAAAGGTAAGTCTTGCTGATCTTTCAACAACGCTGATACAGCAGTTCTAATCTCTTTTATTACAGTCATCTCAGCCTATCTCCAAAATAGCCAGTCGATTTATCTAATCTCAGTTACATCACGAGCAATAACCAATCTCTGGATCTCGCTAGTGCCTTCATAGATTTCAGTAATTTTGGCATCACGGAAATATCTCTCAATTGGCATTTCCCGACTATAGCCCATACCACCATGAATTTGAACCGCCTGATGAGCAACAAACATCGCAGTTTCAGAAGCGAATAGTTTAGCCATTGCAGCTTGCAAGCTATAGCGCCCACCTTCTCCACGGTCGTGTTTTTGTTTAGCTAGTGCGGCCTGAAAGGTAAGTAGTCGTGAAGCTTCAATTCGGGTTTTCATATCGGCAATTTTAGCCTGAGTCATTTGGAATGACCCAATTGGTTTACCAAAAGCCTCACGCTCGCGTGAATATTCAACCGTTGCCTCAAATGCAGCTGTAGCAATACCTATTGCCTGAGATGCAATTCCAATACGCCCGGCATCAAGCACACCCATGGCATTGGCAAACCCTCGACCTGGTTCTCCCAGAAGGTTTTCAACCGGGCACTTATAGTCTTCAAATTCTATTTCGCAAGTTGCCGAAGCACGGATACCAAGTTTTGGCTCGGTTTTTCCACGAATAAACCCGGGCTTGTCGGCCTCAATAATGAACGCTGAAATACCTCGCGTGCCCTGCTCCGGATCAGTAACTGCAAATAGCACTACATAATCTGCTACTGGCCCCGAAGTAATCCAGGATTTTTTGCCGTTAATAACATAATGACTACCGTCCTCGCTCAGCACCGCGCGTGTACGCATTGAGGCCGCATCCGAGCCTGACTGTGGCTCAGTCAGTGCATAAGCCCCGATTTTTGCACCAGTGGCAATATCGCGAACAAACTTCTGTTTTTGTTCCTCTGTGCCATGTTTTAGAATTCCATGGCAAAAAAGTGAATTATTAACCGACATAATGGTTGAATGCGCCGCATCTGCCTTGGCAATCTCTATCATCGCCAATACATAGGCAACCGGATCCATACCCGCGCCACCGTATTCTTCCGGCACCTCAATTCCCATCAAGCCTAACTCACCCATCTGGCGAATATTATCCAGCGGAAATTCACCACTGGCATCAAACTCGGCTGCCACTGGAACAATTTCGCTTTGAGCAAAATCCCTGGCTGCCGCCTGAATCATTTCCTGTTCTTCACTAAAGGTAAAATCCATATCAAATAATCTCTGCAATCAAGTAGCAGAATTATAAACCTTTGCTCTGGATACCGCACATATTAAAGTTGGCCTACGGCACAGCGCGTAGATTGAACTACAGGCGATAGAGATTGAGTTTAAACCCAAGCTAGTGCATTATTGCCCGAATAAATAAATTACGGAGAATTCTGATCGACCTGCAATCGGCATCCCAGCTAATTAGGCTACTCTCTGATACCACTAGGGCGAGGTTACTATTCTTGCTGGAAAATGAAGAGCTCAGCGTGGCTGAGCTGGCGGCTATTACTCGGCTGGCGCAACCACGAGTATCTACTCATCTGGCAAAACTGCGAGAAGCCGGTATGGTTAATGATCGGCGAGCGGGCGCATCGGTTTTTTACCGCCTTAGTTTGCAACAAAATGATCGCCAGAGTGCCGCTTTGTGGGAAATATTCCGTGATAGCGTGGCTGACCCGTTAATCGAACAAGACCGTCTGCGAATCGCCGATATTCTCGCGCAACGCTCATCCGGCCGTGGCTGGGCGGACTCTGTTGCTGGCGATATGGAGCGGCGTTATTCGCCTGGCCGTACCTGGGAAGCTACCACCAGAGCTCTAGTACACCTGCTAAAACTTGGGGATGTTCTTGATATTGCCTCTGGCGATGGGGTAATGGCGGAGTTACTGGCTGAGCATGCTGATAATATTCATTGTTTGGATATTAGCGATAGAATTCTGGAGGCTGGCAGAAAGCGCTTGAAGGGTACGCAAAATGTGAGCTTCCATAAGGGCGATATGCACAATTTACCATTTGCCGACCAATCTATGGATACAATTCTGCTGCTGCACGCACTCACCTATACACAAGAGCCGCAAAGGGTGTTCGATGAAGCCGCAAGAGTTCTCAAACCTAGCGGCAATCTTCTGGCTGTAACCTTGCGCCAACATGCCCATACCCGGGCAGTTTCTGCGTTTGACCATGTAAACCAGGGCTTTAGCGAAGCTGAACTGCAAGCATTTTGTCAAGCAGCCGGTTTAAGCGTGAGTTTCTGCACTACTTCCTCGGTCGAAAAACGCACCCCCAATTTTGCCGTAATTACCTTAATGGCCAGCAACTAAACTACCAGCTTAAATCATCCGGAACCGGGTGCTCGGCCTCTTCATCGGTCTCGGCCCCCTCAAGACTAGGAACATGATAAGGTGACAACTTAGCCACCTTCAAAGCCAACTCGCTAGTTACCAAAAAGTATCGCCCCCGCAAAAATACCACCGCCAACTCGCCGGCATTCAACTGCTTGAGCTGGTCTTGCTTAAGCATGATTTTACGAATTTTGCCGTGATGCAAAAAATTCCGGGTTAGTTGGCCCTCCTGGGTATCTATCTTGGCTGCGTCAATCAACTTAAGAATCTGTTGATTTACTGCTTGCCTGCGCTTCTGCTCGGCCAACTTATGCTCGCGTTTATGTCGCTGTTCGTTCTTTTCAGAAACTTTCCTGGCCGCCCACGCTTGCTCAAGGTCAGTTGCAGACCTAGTCTTTCTATTTGCGGGGGTTTTTGGCCTTTTATTCTGTGCTGGCTTAGCTTTTACTGATTTAGTAAACCCGGCACTTAGTAGTTGGTCACGGAGTGATTCAGACATTCATATCACAATTAGTTATAGCCACACAACTATCAGGGGCGGGGATTAAGTAACCCCGCCCTTGAATAGCACCTATTTATTTATCTTCACCAATAGAGATTAACTCTACATCAAAGACCAAAGTTGCATTAGGCATAATTGTTGGCGGTGAACCAGTTTCGCCATAAGCTAACTCTGAAGGGATAAAAAATTTGTAAGTACTGCCAACAGACATTAGTTGCAGGCCTTCTGTCCAGCCAGGAATAACTCGATTAAGCGGGAAAGATGCAGGGGCGTTGCGTTTATAAGAGCTATCGAACTCCTGCCCGTTTAAAGTAGTGCCACGGTAATGTACCGTAACAATATCTTCAGCTTTTGGCTTAGCACCCTTACCAGCATCAAACACGATGTATTGCAACCCAGAGGCGGTAGTCACGACTTTGTCTTGCTTGGCGTTAGCTTCCAGAAAAGCCTTGCCTTCAGCGGCATTGTTTGCAGCCATTTCGACTACCTGAGCCTTGGCTTCAGCAGTTTTGCGCACAATAAATGCCTGTCTGGTAGCATTTATATCGGCCTCACTCATAGCAGCTTCGCCGCCTTTGTAGCCGGTTTCGATACCTGACACCAGTGCTTTAAAGTCCAGTTCGATACCCTGTGACTCCAAGGTTTTACCAATGTCATTGCCGAAAATATAGCTCAGTTTCTGAGCCTCTGTTTTCAGTTCAA
>JAJRYF010000141.1 GCA_024275935.1 Gammaproteobacteria bacterium
CCCTTCAAAGCCACAGAGGTTTGCAAAGCCTTCTATTTGACCGGCATCAGCCCATAAATCACGGTTTAAGATTTTACCCACATCAAGGCGGGGCAAATATATAGCTAGCATCAAGCTGGCAAATCTGCACTTGGGGCAATCACCACACCAGCGCCCACCGATACGCGAACCTTGTAAATGGAAATTACGATTGCAACTGGAAAAAGTCTGGAAATACTCTGGGTGTTGAGCGAACTTCTGCACAATCGCCAACTCTCGCCACGGGCGCAGTATAGAAAAATATACTGGCTGGTTGGCAACCCTTGCTTCCAGAATGGCCTTAAACCTGGTTTCAAACTCAAGGCTCTTGCTGTATTGATGATTTACTTCACTGCCGTCGGCATTGGTTAAGTTTGGGCTACTAGCTGATGATTCATTGGCAAAAATAACATTAGAGAAACCACTAAGTAAGGCCTGGCAAACCAGAATTGCTGAATTTATAGCGGTAACCGGAACATGGCCATTCCAGGCACCGGCTGCATTCATAAGCTGTAACTGGGCATCTATTTCTCTGCCAATCTGGATAAATGGCTGGCCAGTTAATTTTGCAGTATCTGCAATCAATGCAGAGCTCCCAACTGCAACTGTAGTGAGTTCGTGTCCCGTTGCCTTGAGTAGTTCCACCGCCACCAGAGAATCTTTACCACCACCGATGGCTACCAAATTGTGTTCGGTCTCGACTTGTAATGCTTGCGGCTCTAGTGAATTAGCCCCGGTAAATTCAAACTGTAAGCGCGGTTTAAGTTCGATTGCGTTGCGGTGGGCGAACTCGGCCAGGCCATGCAGGTATAAATGCTCTAGAAACTCGGTCAGCTCGGTATCCGCAGCCAGCGTTTCAATCACCAATCGCTCTGGCACCCCGGCTTTGTAATAACTAACCCCCACAATCAGATGGAGCAAGTGCAGCGCATTATAAAATGCCTGTGCTTGTACCCCGCTAAGGTCTTTATGGTTACCAGAAAACTGTATTTTCTCGGTCATCTCCGGGCCAGAATCAAAGCGATACATCAGGCTAGCAAGCCCGGTAACCGGATCAAACTTGCAGCTACTAAAATAAAAAGCCGTGGCTGTTTTCGGGTCAGCTAACTGCACCCCGCCTGAAGGTAGTTGTAATTCTTGCCAACTGGGGCCAAAAACTCCATCCTGAGGGATAATTAACTGTTGATGCAAAGACTGCAAGTATTGGTGACTATCAGCTTCGGGAACCAATAGCGTGCAAGCAATATCGTTGGCAGATACTGAAGTCATAAACAAGCGGCGCTTACTAAAATCGCCCAACGCCGCAAGAATACTCTCAAGCTGGGTACGCAGCCCGCGCCCAACAATAGTTATGGCAGTTGCAGCAGGCAATAGTGTGGATTTACATAACGGTAATAAGGCCTGTTGTAATTGCTCAATCGCTGCTGAATCAATACGATTATCCCCAGCATGAATACTGATGGTGGTAGTTGTTTCTGAAGTCGCAACCTGCTCAATTGCCAGGCCCTTGGCTGCAAATATCGAAAATACCTCCGCTAAAAAGCCTACTTGTCGATTCTGGTCGCGATTTTCCAGGAGCAAGGCCAACATATTCTCGCGCAGGCAGATAGCCTTTACCGACTGACTAGACAAACTGGCTTGTTCCGTCGCAAGCACCCTGGTTCCTGGACGATCTAAAGCCCCAGCCTGGCGTAGCGCAATCTCAAGGCGATTATCCTCGGCAAGACGAATAGCACGAGGATGAATCACCGCCGCACCCGCAGCAGCCATTTCCAAAGCCTCTGCATAGTCTACTTCCAGCAATAACCTGGCGCTTGGGCAAATGTGTGGATTAGCACTAAAAATACCCGACACATCAGAATAGATCTCCACCTCATCCAGGCCCAGCTTCGCCGCCAGTAAGATTGCCGAAACATCGGAACCACCGCGCCCAAGCAAACAGACATCACCGTTAGAATTAGCCGCAATAAAACCCTGGGTAATAATCACATCAGCCTGGCCAGCAAACAATTGTTGCTCACAAGTAGCAGTTGCCTGAGCCTGTAACCAGGTCCGCCAATCATCAGTAGTCGAGCAGCGTAGTAACCCGGTCGCATCCTGCCATTCTACCGCCAACCCCTGCTGTAAAAGCCAGGCATAACCCAAGCGAGTGCTAAGGTATTCACCACTAGCTAAAATTTGTGCCTGCTCCGCAGGACTCAACTTGCTGAGGAGCAAAGCCTGCACGCTACTGATAGTGGTATCCAGTTGCGCTAAAAACGCCACCCCAAGCTCAATCGCTAATTGTTGGTGGCGCTCACGAAAAACCGCAAGCTGCCCGACTACCGCTGCCTGGTCACCCTCTTTAGCAGCCGCTATGCAGCTTTCCAGAATATCAGTACAACCAGCCAGCGCCGAACAAACTAACAAGATTTTCTGGTTTTGCTCCAACCTTTTCGAGCACAGGTCAGCAATAAACTGCCACTGCTCATGGCCAGCCACTGAAGTGCCGCCGAATTTTAGAACCTGGATGTTGTTTGTGGGCATTGTTAACTCATGGGAGCTTTGATACTTGAATTATACAGGCTGCACCAAAACAGATCACTTGTTCAATACTACAGTCAGAGGAATGCCAGAATTAGATACCATTATTTCGGCCATCTTAGAACTTCACTCGCTTGCCTAGAGTGGGGTTCATGCCGAGAAACTGAATTCCCTACCCCCGTCTTTCCGGGGCGGCGAGTAGCCGAACCCGGAATTCATTGTGGTTAGGCTAATATAAACTTATCGAGCTTAATATCCGGAACCGGAATCTCGCTGCAGTTTCTTGGCTACCGTATAGTCCAAATCCGTCAGCAATAAACAATCTGAAGGCTTACTTTCCAATTCTGGGTGGTTTTCTTGATAAAAAGCATCCGCTGCTAATGCCCAAGCTTTGTTCTCCGAATGTAACGCGTACAACGGCAAAGCTCTAGCAAAAATTTTGCTTTGATCGGCCGGTCTGTATTCACCAAAATTTTGCTTACTCCACCCATGCAAGCACCTGTTTATCTGTTTCTCGACAATCCTGCGGCGTTCAGCTTCCAATTGCCGATCAGAGCCCGGGTCAGATAATCTGCTGATAATTGTATTAGCTATCGCTATGCCTATAGTGGTCGAGGGGCCCGTATTTATTTTATTGGCAATTTCCAGACAGTTGCTCCCAATCTCAGCAGTGTATTTATTTACCGGTATCATCTCTGGGTTACAGATACTTGCCAGCGTATAGTAACCGGGAGCATATCTTGTTGAGTATGCGCCTACATAAGTAGCGGCCATATCTTCAACATTGCGGTTAGATCCACCACGGCTAATGACGCCGGCAATTACCTCAGCCGCCAACTCAGGATGCAAGCGGTAGTATTCCAGAATATGAGCAAAATACTGACTGAGCCCCTGACGAGAATAACTATTAATGAACTTCGCATCAGCAGCTCGCCCAAGCAGAAAAATATTGGCTTTGCTGAAAAGCCGCTCTGGGCGTTCATTCAGTAGCATTAAATATGCCCAGGCATTGTGAGAGTCTAGCTTCTGGTAACGCTGGGAAATCCGGTTACTTAAGCACCAGTGATAGAAAGAATTATGCTGCTTAGTACTGGGCCGACAAACTTCGGCCAGCCGAGACCATGCTGTCACGGATAGACTTGGATCTTCAAGTGCGGCTGTGTATACCTCCAGTAACTTATCTGTAGAGGGCTTGTAGATGAAGCTCACGGCATACATCTGGCTTTCGTTATAATTGTTATCCCCCATCCAATCGGCTAAATCTGTAGCCTCTCTATTCTTTTCCGCAGCCGTGACTTCCCGCTCAATCTCATCAGCCATAGCAGTGCCGATGAGCAGCAGTAAAATTAATATTGAAAATTTACGCATATTGGAAGTCCCTCTACCATGCCTCTTAAATAGCAACTTAACATAAGCTCACTTATATCTGCAATAGGTTAAAGGTCACGGGCACCCATTGCTACGCTTCAACCTAGGCTGCCATCTCGCTCACGCAACACGCTGGTTACTGGGCTGGCTGAGATAAACAAAAAACTGATCCAACTCAATCCAAAAATCAACTAGCCCATAACCTGGCACCTGACCTTTAGAGAGCCGGTCAAGTAATTGTAGTTGCAGTATCAGCTTGTCGATAGCTTGGCTATCTAAGCGTCTTAATGCTGCTTGTAGTGGTGGTTGCCGCGAGCGCCAGATGCGCATGCTGGAAAAGGCGCTATCTAATGACTGGCCGGTATCAGTTTGTCGCCGTAAACCGGCTAACATATTTATTTCTCGTACCAAAGCGCCAACCACAAGGTTGGCTGGGTAATTAGCAGATTGTAGCGAGGTGATAATCCGGCAGGCCTGTCCGCCCTGCCCCAGCATCCCGCATTCAATCAAACGGAACACATCAAACCTGGCGCTATCGGTAACCCAGGCACGCACATCTTCCAGGCTAATTGCGGTGGCACCCTTTAATAACCACAATTTATGCACCTCCTGTGCTGCGGCTAACAAATTACCTTCCAGGCGATCTGCAAGTAGCTCAACAACGCCGTTTTCCGGTTGCAGGCCCAGTGACTGCATTCGTTGTCGCAACCAGCCGGGTAGCTCGCTTGGCTTAACTGGCCATATTTCCACATATACTCCGGCTTTATCTAAATTCTGCACCCACTTGGCTTTACGCGAACTGGCATCCCATTGCGGGCAGCTAATCAATAGCAGGCTATCACTGTCTGGATTATCGCACCATTGATTCAGAGCTTTCGCACCGGCCCGGCCCGGCTTGCCGGTGGGAATGCGTAGCTCGATAACTTTCTTTTCTGTAAACAATGACCGGGAAATTCCCGCCATAGCCAACGAGTCCCAATCAAAACCGCGTTCAACCGTTAATAGATTTCGCTCCAGAAAACCTGCCTCACGGGCTTTTGCACGAATCGCATCAGCGGCTTCTTGAACCAGCAGCTCTTCAGCGCCTGCTACCAAATAAACCGGGGCCAGCTGACCTTGTAAATGGGTCGCTAATTGTGCGGGCCGCAGCGGCATTAACGGATGCTCTCCAGTTGCCCCAAGCGTTGCATAAATAACCGTACCATAGTGGTGCTCATATCTTCACGCATAAATTCTTCTTCGCGGGAGGTCGCTAGCACCCGACCGGCATCAAAGCGTAAATCTCGTTGCTGGCGGAGTACCTGGATGTCCAGTCTGGGAGATACCTCTGCCTCTACAACAGCGCCCTCAGCTTCTGTGGGCTGACTTGCCTTACCTGGCATTACTCGAAATTCTACTTCCAGTTGCAATCTGAACTCGCGCACTCTGGCATCATTACCAATACTTAAAACCTCACGGGTGTACGCAGCCCTATCTACTTCAATGATACTATCTGCAAGCTCTGGAGAAGTTACCAGTGTCACCCCGGCGCGCTCCATAGAGCGGGTTAATTTTCGATTAAACGCAGAGTATTCATCGCCCAACTGCAACCAGGTTTTGCCGAGCTTATTATCGAGCTCATAGTCACCACGAAGCTCGAAGCCACAGGCTGATAACGCCAGCATGCCGGCCATCAAAAATACTATCAACGCAGTTCTATAAATTTGTTTCATCACTAACCCATCAATTGGCAACAATATTAACCAGCTTCCCTGGCACATAAATTACTTTTCTGATTTGCTTGTCGGTAATAAATTTTTGCACATTCGGATCAGCTAGTGCTACTGCCTGAATGGTTTCGCTATCAATATCAGCGGCTACGGTCAAACGCGAGCGGAGTTTTCCATTAACCTGGACTACCACTGTTATTTCATTCTGGCTTAAAGCAGCTTTATCTACTTGCGGCCATAGCTGGTCGTGTAATTGGCCGATATTCCCAAGTCGTTGCCACAACCCTTGTGAGATATGCGGGGTTATTGGTGACAATAACTGTACCAGAGCGGTGAGGCTTTCATGCCGAATCATCTGAGAGGTTGCATCCTCAGCATTAAAGCGTAATAACTCATTGCTCAGCCCCATACAGGCAGCAATTGCAGTGTTGATTGTCTGCCTGCGACCCAGATCATCGCCTACCTTGGCAATGGTTTGGTGCAAGCTGCGACGCATATCTTTATGGGCCTTGCTCAATTCCAGGCTGTTATAGTCTACTTGCAAGGGTAACTCTGCGGTTTCAACATGCTGCTCTACAGCGTTCCAAACCCGGCGTAGAAAACGGCTGGCACCTTCAACTCCACTTTCAAGCCATTCCAGTGACTGATCAGGTGGTGAAGCAAACACTGAGAACAAGCGCACGGTGTCAGCACCAAATTTATCGATCATCGACTGCGGGTCAACCCCATTATTTTTAGACTTGGACATTTTCTCTACCGAACCCACAGTTACAGCTTCGCCGTCGGCAAGCAAATGCGCTCCGATAATCTTACCTTTGTCATCTTTCTCAACCTGAATATCAGCCGGGTTATACCATTGACGACTGCCATCGGGGTTTTCCCGATAGAAAGTTTCTGCCACCACCATTCCCTGGCACAGCAAGCGGGTAACTGGCTCATCAGTGTTTACATAGCCAGCGTCGCGTAACAACTTATGATAAAAGCGGAAATACAGCAAATGTAAAATAGCGTGTTCAATCCCACCAATATACTGATCCACCGGCAACCAATAGTTCGCACGAGCGTCTATCTGATCTTCAGCACCTGGTGAGCAATAACGAGCGTAGTACCAGGAAGACTCCATAAAAGTATCAAAGGTATCTGTTTCTCGTTCAGCTGGACCACCACATTCTGGGCAGGTGGTCTGGCGCCACTGTGGATCTGACTTAATTGGTGAGCCGGTGCCAACAAACTCTACTTCCTCTGGAAGAACTACTGGTAACTGGTCTTCAGGTACTGGAACAGCTTCGCACTGGGGGCAATAAATTACCGGTATCGGGCAACCCCAATAGCGTTGTCTAGATACGCCCCAGTCATGCAGCCGGTAGTTTATCTTACGCTCACCGAGTTGCTGATTTTCCAACCACTCAATTGCCCGCTCTTTGGCCTCATTAATCTCCAGACCATTAAGCCAATCACTATTGATTGCCGGGCCATCACCACTCCAGGCATCTCCGGTAAAGCCCGCTTCTGGCTCTACGGTACGAATAATGGGTAAATCGTGGGCAACGGCAAAATCCCAGTCGCGCTGGTCTTGTCCCGGCACTGCCATAATCGCGCCACTGCCGTAACCCATTAACACATAATTGGCAATATACAGCGGTACTGCTTTTTGGGTAAATGGGTTCAGTACATAAGCACCGGTGAACTGACCTTCCTTCGCCTGCTGACTGCCTTTGCCTGATACATCTTCCCCAGTGCGCTCAGCCGCATCCAGACTGGCTGCAGTGCTAACAAACTCAGTCACAGCTTGATGCTGCTGTTCGGTAGTAATTTGAGCCACCAATGGGTGCTCTGGGGCCAACACCGCATAGGTAATCCCAAAAGCGGTGTCCGGGCGAGTTGTAAACACGCTTATCTGCGCACCATCTGCCCTGACTACCCCGTCAGCATCACAAACTGACATACTGAAATCGACCCCCTCTGAGCGACCTATCCAATTGCGTTGCATAGTTTTAACTGCATCAGGCCAGGCATCGAGAGTGTCCAGGCCGGTAAGTAATTCTTCCGTATAGGCAGTAATTTTCAGAAACCACTGGGGAATTTCTTTCTTCTCAACCACAGCTCCAGAACGCCAACCACGGCCATCAATAACTTGCTCGTTAGCCAATACAGTTTGGTCCACCGGATCCCAATTAACTACTGAGTTTTTTCGATAAACCATACCTTTCTTCAGCAACCGCACAAACATTTGCTGCTCCCACCGATAGTAATCTGGCTTACAGGTAGTCAGCTCTCTAGACCAATCGTAGGCGAAACCCAGCCGTTGTAGTTGCTGGCGCATATGGTCGATGTTTTTATAAGTCCAGCTAGCGGGAGCTGTCTGGTTCTTAATCGCAGCATTTTCAGCTGGCAGGCCAAAAGCATCCCAACCCATAGGTTGGAGCACATTTTTACCCTGCATCCGCTGGTAACGGCTGATTACATCGCCAATGGTATAGTTGCGCACATGCCCCATATGCAGCGCCCCGCTCGGGTATGGCAACATTGAAAGGCAATAAAACTTTTCCCTGCTCGGGTCTTCGGTGACCTCATAGGCACGATTATCGGTCCATTCCTGCTGGATCTGGACTTCAAGTTGCTGTGGGGCATATTCCTGTTTCATTACTTTCCTGTGCTATCTGTGCGAGTCTAAATACGATGATGAATAATACCTTAATCCTTCGATAGGGGGAAACGGCAAAGTTTATCTATGAACACTGATAGCATAGCTTGTTGTAGAATACTTGGAAAATCATAGAAATAATTAGGGCATACAAGTAAATGACGAATATTAATGATCTGTTAATTGGTAAAGGGGAGGCACAAAAATTTCTGCTGCCCGGCTATGGCAACCGCCACGGATTAATAACCGGTGCTACCGGTACCGGAAAAACAGTAACTTTACAGATTCTTGCTGAGGGCTTTTCTAAAATCGGCGTACCCGTATTTCTAGCCGATGTAAAAGGTGACCTTTCCGGATTATCTCAAGCCGCCGGACCACATCGAAAAATTACTGAGCGAATTGAAAAGATTGGCATAGAAGGTTATCAGAGCCGTGCCTTTCCGGTAGTTTTCTGGGATATATTTGGCAACTCCGGGCACCCTATCAGAGCCACTATATCAGATATGGGGCCGCTACTCTTGTCCAGCCTGTTGGAATTAAATGAGACTCAGGAAGGGGTCCTCAATGTCGCTTTCAAAATGGCCGATGAAGAAGGTCTGTTGTTACTTGATTTTAAAGATTTACGCGAAATGTTGCGTTATTTGGCCGCAAATGCCAAACAGGTTTCCATCCAATATGGCCGGGTTACAGCAGCCTCAATCGCCGCTATTCAACGCCGTTTATTGGTAATGGAGCAACAAGGCGCGGAGTCATTTTTTGGTGAGCCGGCCCTAGAATTGGCAGATATTCTAAAGCAAGACCTCAGTGGTAACGGGATTATTAATATTCTCGCTGCTGACAAACTCATCTCCAGCCCACGGTTATACTCAACTTTTCTGTTATGGCTGCTATCTGAGCTATTTGAAGAATTACCCGAAGTTGGCGACCCTGAAAAGCCAAGACTGGTATTTTTCTTTGATGAAGCACACCTACTATTTAGCACCGCGCCTAAAGCCTTAATTGAAAAAGTTATTCAGGTAGTCAGGTTGATCCGCTCTAAAGGTGTCGGGGTATATTTCATTACCCAGAACCCACTTGATGTTCCAGATTCAGTTTCCTCACAACTAGGCAACAGAATCCAGCACGCTTTACGCGCCTACACCCCCAGAGAGCAAAAAGCAGTAAAAGCTGCAGCCTCTACTTTCCGCCCTAATCCCAAACTGGATACCGCACAAATTATTACTACTTTAGGTGTGGGTGAAGGTCTGGTTTCTATGCTTGAAGACGGTGGCATCCCCGCTATTGTAGATGCCTGCCTGATCGTACCGCCAGAATCACGTATTGGCCCAGCTAGTAAAGCCGAACGCGCTGAAGTACTTGCCAGAAGCCCTCAGGCTAGTAAGTACAGTCAAAATATAGACCGCGAGTCAGCATTTGAAATGCTTCGCAAGCGGGTTGCCGAGCAAACCAAAAAGGCCGAGGCTGAAGCCCAAAGGGAAGCTGCTGCGAAACAGCGTCGATCAGCATCTAAAAGCAAACCTAAAAGGCGGGCTACCAAGACCGAGTTTGAAAAGTTCCGCGATAGCACTTTACGATCACTCGGCTCCTCACTGGGCCGGTCTTTGACTCGGGGTATTCTCGGGTCACTGAAGAAGTACTTTTAAAAGTTTATCCTGGATACCAGTCCACCCGATAATTGTTCCTGCACTGTTCTCGGCTCTGGTTTCCTGCTTCGCCCTAACTCCTGCATCCATGTAACGATGCATTATTCTGCTACCGCCATCCAGGGACATCTGTATTGCCCTTGGCATCCATGCTCCCGGGTATTGCTACTCGCAATTCCGGAATGCCGACCTAAGGGGGACTATTCGCCGCCCGGAATGATGAAATAACAAGGCTATTATTCGCCTTACCCAAGAGCTCCGCGACTAGCTTCCCGAGCATGCACCAACCTATACAGCGCAGGTAATACCAGCAAGGTTAGTAGAGTCGAAGATATAATCCCGCCAATAACAACCGTAGCCAATGGTCGTTGTACTTCTGAGCCAATACCAGTGTTAAGCGCCATCGGCACAAAGCCCAGTGCCGCAACCAGTGCGGTCATTAGAACTGGGCGCAGGCGGGTTAACGCTCCTTCAATAATGGCTTCATTAAGGGCTTGACCGTGCATGCGCAGGTCTCGAATAAATGAAACCATCACCAAGCCGTTCAATACCGCTATTCCAGACAGGGCAATAAAACCTACCGCAGCGGAGATTGAGAATGGAATATCGCGCAATAATAGTGCAACAATGCCACCTGTTAGCGCCAAGGGCACGCCGGAGAAAATAATGGCGGCATCTTTAATCGAACCCAATGCCATAATCAGTAAGCCGATCACCAGTGCCAGCGTGATTGGCACTACGATGGAAAGTCGTTGGGTGGCCGATTGGAGTTTTTGGTAAGTACCGCCGTATTCGATCCAATAACCTGCTGGTACATCAACATTAGTTTTAATTGCCTGCTGCACACTCTGCACAAAAGAACCTAAATCACGGCCGCGCACATTGGAGCCTACCACTACCCGACGCTTGCCATTCTCTCTATAAACCTGGCTATAACCCATGACTAGTTTCAATTCAGCTACTTCTTTCAATGGCACATACAGACCATCGGCGAGCATAATCGGTAATTCAGATAGTGCATCAATATCGGTACGCAGGTGTTCGGCCAGACGCACAACTATATCGGAACGACGATCTCCCTCGTACAGTTGGTTTGCTACCGTTCCGCCTAGTGCAGTTGCCAACACGCCTTGTAAATGTGCGATGCTTAAACCATACCTGGCCATTACCTCCCGTTTAGGCTCAATTGTCATCACGGGCAGGCCGGTAGTTTGCTCGACGGATACATCGGCAGCACCGGGAACATTAGCAATAACTTTTTCTATCTCACTTCCAAGAGCTATAAGCTGGTCAAAATCGTCACCAAATACTTTAACTGCCAGCTCAGCGCGAACCCCTGAAATCAACTCATTAAAACGCATTTGTATGGGCTGTAAAAACTCATAGCGATTACCAGGAAT
The DNA here is from genome assembly GCA_024275935.1 of Gammaproteobacteria bacterium. Taxonomy (GTDB): domain Bacteria; phylum Pseudomonadota; class Gammaproteobacteria; order Xanthomonadales; family SZUA-36; genus SZUA-51. The sequence goes on from JAJRYF010000141.1 coordinate 11,306, forward strand.
TGGAGTTACCAGATCTTCCAGTTCAGCCACAAACCGGGCCTTGGATTTACTCGGGTCGGGCCACTCATCACGCGGTTTAAGGATAATGAAATTATCCGCAACGCTTGGGGGCACAGCATCGGTGGCTACCTCGGCTGTGCCAATTTTGGCAAATACTCGCTCAACTTCAGGTAGCTTTTTGATTTCCAATTCCAGCGATCTTTGCAGGTGGATAGCCTCACTGAGTGAAGTCCCTGGAATCCGCAGTGCGTGCATAACTATATCGCCCTCATCCAGATTGGGCACAAACTCAGAACCTAGTTTCGGAATTAACAGGCTGGAACCAGCTACCAGAACAATTGCTAGTGCAACCACCGCCCACCTGAGCTTTAAAGATAGTAGCAAGATGGGTTTATAAAATGCACTGGCAACCGTCACAACCACATTTTTTTTCTCTTTTATCGGTTTTTTGAAGAGTATCGCGACTCCGGCTGGGATAAAAGTAATTGATAAAATCATTGCACTAACCAGGGCGATGATGACCGTGATTGCCATCGGGTGAAACATCTTGCCCTCAACCCCGGATAAGGCGAAGATAGGAATATAAACGGCAGTAATAATAAAGACCCCAAATAGTGCCGGACGAATTACCTCGCGGGTTGCTTCAAAGACAATTACCAGGCGCTCATTAAGTGAAATGCCCTCTTTACGATAAGCTTGGCTTAAGCGCCGAATACAGTTTTCGACAATAATCACCGCCCCATCAATAATCAAACCAAAGTCCAGTGCGCCCAGACTCATAAGGTTAGCACTGGTTCTAGTCTGCACCATACCGGTAATAGTCATTAACATGGCAATAGGAATAACTGCTGCGGTCAGGATTGCGGCTCGAATATTGCCTAAAAACAAAAATAACACCACAATTACCAATAGTGCGCCTTCCAACAGGTTTTTTTGCACTGTTTTCAAAGTTTTCTCAACCAGACTAGTGCGGTTATAGACCGCAGTGGCTGTGATTCCAGTTGGCAAACTAGATTTAATCTCCTCCAGTTTAATTGCAACATCGTTGGCAACATTACGACTGTTTTCACCAATCAACATAAATACCGTACTCATCACCACCTCGCGGCCATTTTGAGTAGCAGCACCTGAGCGCAGTTCTTTACCTAAACTCACCTCGGCTACATCTTTAACCAAAATGGGGATGCCCTGAGATTGAGCAATCACAATATTTTCCAGGTCAGTTAGCGTGCTGGCTTGCCCGGGAACTCGTAGCAACCACTGCGCGCCGTTGTGCTCGATAAAACCAACGCCGCGGTTATTATTGTTATTTTGTATCGCCTCAACCACCTCGACATAGCTGATCTGGTAAGCCAACAACCTGGCAGGGTCTGGTGCTACTAGAAGCTCTTTCTTATACCCGCCGATAGGATTTATCTCGGCCACACCAGCTACACGCATTAACTGCGGGCGAATAATCCAGTCGTGGGCTGTGCGTAGATCCATCGGGGTTATTAGGCTGCCATCAGGGTTCCTGGCGTTTGGCTGGGCATCAACCGTGAACATGAAAATCTCCCCCAATCCAGTAGCAATCGGGCCAAGAGCAGGCTCTAATGCCGGTGGTAAGTCAGCTTTAGCAATACTCAAGCGTTCACTAACTAACTGCCGGGCAAAATAGATATCCGTACCTTCTTTGAAGACCACGGTCACTTGCGACAGGCCATAACGAGAGACCGAGCGGGTATAAGATAATTTTGGCAGGCCCGCCATTACCGTCTCTACCGGATAACTAACCCGTTGCTCTACTTCCAACGGCGTATAACCGGGAGCTGCGGTATTAATAACCACCTGAACATTGGTAATATCGGGCACCGCATCAATGGGTAGCTGGGTGAATTTCGATGCCCCCAGGCCCATCACTATAAGTACTAGCGTCATTACCAACCCACGCCGGGCAAGTGCAAATTTAATAATTACTTCTAACATGTTAAGGAACCTTTAGTGGTCGTGGGAGGCACCGGATTTTTCAATATCGGCTTTGATTACATAACTGTTTTCACTAACATAAAGAGTGCCAGGCTCCAGACCACCCAAAACCTCAGCCCATTCACCTGCCTGCAGGCCAAGCTCCAGCATACGCACTTCATACTCCTCACCAATTTGCGCATACACCACGGTAAAGTCCCTGAAAGATTGCAAGCCTGTGCGTTTTACCGCTAAGGCTACAGCATGCTCCCCAACAGTTATTTGTGCGCTGATATGGCGCCCGGGGCGAAGTTCCCCGCTTTTATTATCCAGCACCACCCGAACTCTCACGGCCTGGTTAGCTTGTGCCAGCAGATCAATTCGAGAGACTTTGCCAATAAAGTGTTGCTTGCTGATGGTGTCAGTAATAGTTACCGGTGCGCCTACTTCTACTTGCGCCAGATCACCAGGGAAAACTGATAATTCCGCCCAAACCGAGCTAGTATCTATAAGCGCAAATAGTTGCCGTCCATCGGTCTGTTCACCGGCATTAACATCGCGCTGACTGACCACACCATTAATAGGCGAAGTAATGTTAACTAACTGCAAACTTTCGTTGCTTTCAACCCGGGCTAGCACTTGGCCCTTACGAACTTGCTCACCCTGTGAAACCAGGACTGCTTTAATTGTGCCATCAAAGCGAGCTGTGATACTACGCACCAATTCTCTATTTGCTTCGATCTGCCCATACACACTGATGGTCTCTTGCATTATGGTGGCACCAGCAATCGAGGTTTTAATTTCCAGAGCCTCTGCAACTGCGGTAGCAATTTTTGTGCGACCCTCTAAATTATCGTATTCCCAGATATAGGTCTGGCCGTTGTGTATAGCAGTAATGCTTACGATAAACGAATGCGGCTCATAAACCACCATGTCCCCACGCAGAACATCACCAATAGGTGTAAAGTTAATGGCATCAATTTGGTCACCAAAACGGGTTAATTCAACCTTTAGCTCCACTTCCTCAGGGCTGACTTTATTCCCGTTTTTTGTAGCCCAGGCGCGCAACTCAGGGGGCACTCCGGTTTCGAAAATAGCTAATTCAAGACTAAAGTTACCATCCCTCAATAGTCGCCCTCGATTTGGACCCTTTTCAGGCTCCACCTCAGTGTGTTCAACTTCAGGAGGCAGCGACTGCTCTGCGCCACAAGCGCTCAGAAATATGACTAGTAGCAACGGCAGATAAGTCGCCCGTGCAAGATTTTTAATTATATTTTTCATTTTAGGCCTCATGGCTTTGTTTCTATTTGCGCTATGCTTACGCCGGTTAAGCGTTCAATTTCGATTATGTTACGGTGGGCATCAACACTGGCCGCTATCAATGCGCTATGGGCATCGAGCAACTCCGCTTGCACACTGCGTAACTCCAGATAGCTGTAACGCCCAAGCTGATAAGCTCGCTGGGTCGCTGCTAATGCCTGCTCAAGCGGCGGGATAATTTCACTATGTACGGTTGCAATAACATGCAGGCTGTGTTGTAGTTTTTCATAAATCACCAAAAGCACGGTTTCAATACCAATACGCGCGGCTTTCTCTTCACTGCCGGTTTGAGCCAGGCTGGCCTGAGCTGCCGCAATTCGCCCGGGGTTACGGGTGCGTTTACCGAAGGGGATGCTAATGCCTGCGACCAGTGCCTGATCGTTGGTATCATTGAAGTACCGAACCCCCGCATTAACCCGCCAGCCAGGTCGGTCTTGGGCCAGAGCAAGCTGTAATTCTGCCTCTTTTAGCAGCTTATCTGACATTATCCTGGTGAATTCGGGGTTTTGAGATAGCTGGGATTTTAGTGTTTCAAAAGATGCCACCTGGGGAACTTTAGTAAGGTCTCCTCCAACCCGTGCAAAGCTTAGAGTTCGTTCGCCCCATTGTGCTGCCAAACGGTGATTTGCCGAGAATATCTCATGCTCAAGGTCTTCGCGCTCCAGTTTTCTGCGCGCCAATTCAGCTTGTGCCCTAAAAAGCTCGGCTTCAGGAGTTTTGCCTGCTTGCACTCGTTGGTTTACTGATCTAACCGTATTTTCTGCAAGCTTAATGGCCTGGTCAGTATTTATTTTGTATGCCTGGAAGGCCAAGCTGGTGAGGTACCGACGCGCAGTCTCGGCCGCTGCATCTAGTTTCTTTATATCAGCTTCCACCGCAACCACTGACGATTGCGCTTGTGCAGCCTCGATGTAATTTTGCCGGAGTCCGCGCTCAAGTATCCAGCCAATACTCAAGGTTAGTTGTGCACTATCCAGACCTTTGGCCCGGCCCGTGCCGAAGGCATCCTCTAATACAATGCTCAATTCAGGACTGGGTGCCAAGCCTGCTTGTTGCACCCGTCCTTGCTGAATTTGTAATTGATGTGCGAAGGCTTGTAGCTCAGGGTTATGCTCAAGGGTCTTGATAATAGCTTCACTCAGGCTGAGAGTGTGCTCAGCAACCTCTATCTCCGGCGCTGCGCTGATAGAGGCCGCCGCAAGCATGCCAACTAATAACCAACCGTAGACCAACAACCGCTTAGCTGGTTGTTTCAGTATAAAAATTGATACCCGCATTACAAACTCCTTGTATATGCTTGCTTTCGTACAGAAAAGCGATTTATTCATAAAATATTTAGTTGGTTTCAGGCTTTATGCAAATACTGCGCTTTTTCGGCGGCATTAAAAATTAAATCGAAACCAATATAGATGGTGAATTAACTATTACCAGCCGCTATAAGCTAACTGCCAATAGAATTCTCAGAAGGGTTTTATCCCGGTGGTGCTCGTAGCGGGGGGGAGAAGGCGTAATATCTATGCACGATCGGTTTTCGTTCTCGCTGATACTGCATTAATTGGGGTGCAGATACAAACCAGAACAAAGTTATAAAAAGCGCAAATATTGCTATCACAGAAATGTTGTTGTAGAGATTTTTTAGCAACCCAGCGGGGCTGATGTCGACCTCAGAGACCACATTATCGTGACCTTCACTATGGGATGTATCATGCGCAAAGTGAGCTTTGCTTAAATTCTCATGCCCATCGGTTTTATCAATGAGGTGACTATGACTGCTATCTAGTTCATGAACATGCATCCTTACACCTTGCGCACACAGCAATGCCAACGAGAGGAGTAAGCTTAGCCCCAATAATGTACGATTATTTATCCGGCGAAAAGAATTCATGACCAAGGTAGTTTAACTAATTAAGTGAGTTAAAACCAATATTCTTATTGCGTACAGCATATATTTCCCATTGTTTGATGTTTGAGGAGCATTGTAATTGGTTATTTCTGATTTGAATATCACAACTATTCACCGTATACAGGCTACCTAATCTGGCTTTTGAGTAGTGAAGTCGGCTTTATTGGGTTATTATTAGCCACCATATTAGTCAAACCATCCTAATTACATGATCAAATACCTCCCTAGCCGTTTAGGCGGCCTTGCATTACTTTTATTTATACTCATCCTCAGCGGCTGCGGCTCTAAAGGTGATGCCATGGATCACATCAGCGCAGATGAGTTATATCAGGATGCAAAGGCAGCAGTAGTAGGCGGAAATTACAGCCGCGCGGCAACACTATACAAGCAACTTCAAAGCCGGTTTCCGTTTGGCCGCTACACTGAGCAGGCTCAATTAGAGCTGGCTTTCGCACAATATAAACTGCGTGAACCAAATAAAGCCATGGCTACGCTTGAACGATTTGTTAAAACCTACCCTGCACATCAAAATATTGACTATGCCCTATACCTTAAGGGTCTGGTCAACTATGAGTCAAACTATGGTTTCTTGGCACGAATATTTCCATCCAGGGTGCGCGACCGTGACCAGCAGGGAGCACGCCAGGCATTTACCGATTTTAATGAATTATTGCGCCGCTTCCCTGATAGTCAGTATGCCCCGGATGCCCGTCAACGGATGGTTTTCTTAAAATCAAACCTGGCAGGCTATGAAATCAAGGTTGCTGAATACTATCTGCGCAGAAAAGCCTTTATTGCGGCTGCTAATCGGGCCCGTTATGTTTTAGAAACCTACCCAAAAACTCCAGAAACTGCCAGCGCACTGACAGTGCTGCATAAGGCATATATTGGTCTGGAAATGCCCGCGCTGGCAGATAGCACCATGCAGGTACTAGCTCTCAACTTTCCAAATGAACCCTATGTCTCCGGGAAAAAAGTACGCCGCTCTATCGGCTCATATCTTTGGCCCTTTGATTAACTAGCGGCTCACGGGGATACCCAGAGGCATTCTACTCATGGGTAATAAATAGTCACCTTCTTCAGTCATTCCCAGGCTGTAAATACTTTCTTCTGCCGGCTTCCACGGGGCGGCGAATAGCCAAACCCGGAATCCGGGGGATAGACCCCCTCTTAAATCACCGCCCAGGGTGAATATAAGCTCTCGGCATGGTGTTATTCCTGGGCAAATATCGGTCTCGCAATAGTGTCTGCCTCGATACCATCGCTGTATTCTTGCCGTTAATAACGACCGCGTAAGCCGCAGCGGTTACCTCTAATGGGTCGCCATCCCAGATCACCAAATTAGCTACCTCACCAGTCTTTATTTGCCCACTGTTATACCCGAAAAACTTAGCCGGTACGGAGGTGATCGCAGCCAACGCCGCTGTATATGACATACCATTAGCTACCGCATTGCCTGCGCCCTGGCGAATTTTGCGCATATTATGCGCGCCGCCCGCTGAAAACATTACCTTAACCCCGGCTTGTTCCAATAAGGCCGCGTTCTCAAGACGAGCACCCAAGCTGTCAAAGCTGCTGGGTAAATTCACTAGCGGATCAATCAGCACTGGAACCCCTGCTGCTTGCAATTGCGCTGCAACCACCCAGCCCTCGGCAGCACCAGCGATTGCGGCATTCAGCTTGTGCTTAGAAATAAATCGCAGGGCCTGACGAATATCTGCCGCCCGGTCGAGTTTGAAAACTACCGGCTTCTGGCCCCACTGTTTCAGTACAGCTCGCCCCGCATGACTTAGCATGCGTAAATGCCCATTAGCATCACCGCCCCTGCGAGCCTCTGTGAATGCTTGCTCCAGAAGCATAAATTGAGCCGCCCTGGAACCGCCACTATCTCCCATTGCCGCTGACCCCAGTGAGATAAATAACACTCTATCGTTTGCGGGGGTACTCTTGCCATCCAATAAAACTACGGCGCCCTGACCCTCGATGATACTGCCGCTCTGGCTGGGGCTAAGAACAGTATATAAAACCCCCTCGATACGATTTATCGCCACTAGCGAGGAAGCCGGATTATAGGCAAAGCCTGGGAAAAATTCCGGCCGCACCTGCTGTAAGTTTAGTTGCTGATCAACGGTAGAGGCTTCCAGAGAAATCTCCCCTAGGCCCACTGTACCGAGGCCACCAAACAGGCCGGGGCTTACCACCCTGCCCTTGGCCTCAATAACCAGGCTATCGTCAGCTATCGAAAGCCCTTTACCAAGCTTAATAATTTTACCCCCACGAATATGGATATCAGTATTTTCCAATACCCCGGCGGCACCCATGGTATAAATTTTTGCATCTTTGATCAGCATCTCTTGAGACAGTGCTGGAAAGCTCAATACCAATAAAACCAGGCCCAAAAACCTCATATAAATACAGCGCATTAGTTATTCTCCTGCAACAATTGACCAAGTTCGAAATCACTAACTGGCTGAATAGCCGGATTACTGCGATCAAAAACCAGCGCACCATCAATATAAACCTGTTCAGCATGAGCATAAACACTAAATGGGTTCTGATTCCAAAGCACTACATCTGCCATTTTACCAGGCTCCAGAGTACCAGTACGGTCTTCAATCCCCAAGGCTTTAGCCGGGTTTGATGTAATCCACCGGATTGCCCGTTCCGGAGGAATTTCCATACCCACACGATTACCTCTGAACATTGCCTTGGCAGCTTCCTGGTTCAGGCGTTGAATACCTTCAGCAGAATCTGAGTGTACTATTGCACAACTACCCACAGGCCGATCCACAATAGCAATATTTTCCTGAATCCCATCATAAGCCTCGGCCTTAAAACCCCACCAATCTGCCCATAGCGCGCCACAAACTCCAGCTGCAGCCAGCTGATCAGCAATTTTATAGGCCTCAACTGCGTGGTGGAAAGTCGTTATCTGGTAACCAAACTCGGCAGCCAGATCAAGAATAGTTAGCATTTCATCAGCCCGATAACAATGCATATTTACTTTTATTTCACCACGAAGCACCGCACTTAAAGTTTCCATTTTCAGGTCACGCTTAGGCGGTTTGGCTTTCTTGGCATCCTCACCACCTTTAGCCAAAGATGCCTGATAATCATCCAGTGATTGCTGATATTCTTGCGCCGCAGCCCAAGCCTGGCGGTAACCACTAACATTACCCATACGAGTCATTGGTGCTTGCTTATTGCCCCCATATACGCGTTTGGGATTCTCCCCACAGGCCATCTTCAAAGACTGCGGAGCCTGTGGGAATTTCATTGCCTGATAACTATTGGCATAAACATTTTTTAGCGTAACCCCACGACCTCCGAACAGATTGGCCGAGCCTGGAAGAATTTGTAAACTGGTAACCCCGCCTGCCAGAGCTCTGGAAAAGCCAGGGTCCTGTGGCCAGATTGAATGCTCAGCCCAAACTCCAGGAGTACTAGGTGAGATCATCTCATTACCATCTTCATGGCCTTTTAAGCCAGGGCTGGGGTAAACCCCAAGGTGAGAGTGCAAATCTATCAGACCAGGAGTGACCCAGCGACCATCAGCCGCGACCACTTGCGCGCCCTCAGCCGAAAGTTGTTTGCCCAGAGCTACTATCTGACCATTAGCCATTAATATATCGGTATTATCCAGACGCTCACCCGTACCCGTAAGAATAGTCGCACCAGTAATAAGAACTTTACTCGAGGGCAGAGCTTCATAGCTGCTAGGAAATGGTTCACTCGCCTGAGCTTGCCACGATTGCCAACCACTAATTAAAAGAACTGCCAATAAAACAGGGATTTTATGTATTGTCATTTTTTCCACTCTTGTACTAATTACAGGATATTCAAGCAGTGATAGTAACAGAAAACCGCAGTGCTCTGTGGCACCCCCCAATCCCCCGATATATCTGGGGATTGGGATTTATACAAGAGTAGTTAAGGAGCCTCTGATCTAACGGAGCAGCTTAACCCGACTGGCGACATCTTCCTTTAAACTAGCATAGGTTTCGATTAGCTCAGCTATGCGGTTATATCGTTTCAGGGTCAAGTTTTCAGTTGTTATCGCTACAACTTGAGCATCTTCAGATTTTCCTTGTTTGCTTAAGCGGTTAACTTCTACATAGGCTTTGGTGAATCTCTCTATCTCTTCCTCATTTGGTATATCCCTTGGGGGCTTAACTCCTTTGACCGCCAAACCAATAAACTCTTTATCAAATGCGTCAGAACCTGATAGTGCATTCAGAATTCTCTTCAGCTTTCCGCGCGCTATAGGGTGAGAGGCGATCATAAATTTACCATAACCCACCGCACTATATTGTGCGCTATTTGCGCTGCCGACACCTCTCATATTATCAGGGCGTGATGCCCAAACATCCCCATTACGAGCACAGCTCAATTCACTGAGCCTACTACCCACTGGTTTACTCATCCAACAGACTATCTTGTCAATATCTTTTCGTTTATTGCTTGCGATCTCATTAAAGCCCTGACGGACAATCCGCAGGGTCAGTTCTTCCTCGAAGCTGAGGTTGCCACGAGTGACCTCAATAGGGTCTAGTTCGAAAGGGTCGCTCTTTTTAGACTCAAGCTGATCTGCTGACTTAGCACCTGAGAGCTGCCCGAGTTGCTCTTCATTGGAGTTATTCGCTGCTACCGAACTACATAAAATTACGAGCAGAAGAGCCATTAAAACGTTAGATTTGATATTCATTATTTACCTCTTTAATATCCATATTAACTTGCAAAGCTTACACTAATAACAAATTGTGAGTATGTAGGAATTTCACCCTAAATGACACAAAATCGTCAATCAATAGTAATGTACTATTATCTCAACAAACACATTCTTTTCCTGGCCTTAGCGTGTAAATAAATATCCCGAAACCAAAACAGCGTTATAGGCACTATGGAAAATAATTGCTGACCATAGTGATCTGTTTTTGATATAAACCCAACACATGATCATGGAAAGAACAAAATACCAGCCAGATGCAAATAACTGCCAGACTAGAGTTTCATGAAAAAACCCATGTATTGCTGAAAACCCAACAGATACTACAATTGAGCCAATTACCAGCATATTGCGTTCAATAAAAAACCTCAACATAACTCCACGAAACAAAAGCTCTTCGACCAGAGGCGCCAACACAACTACTAGCAAAACAAGGGCAAAGGTAGATAATTGGGTGAAAACAGAACTTAACTCTTCTGGTACTTGAAGAGGATATACATTATCCAGCGAATAACTAAGAAAGGCTACAACGAAAGCCGCAGTAACGGCTAATAAAAGCGGGTAGAGCAGTTTTTCCTTGTGTTTAGAGCGGGGAAAAGAGAATGTTTCACGGAGTAATTTTTGCCGCCAGAGAGCGTACATGGCAGCTAATGCTGCTAATATTTTAGTTGCGTATACTACGGTTATAAGGAATAAACTAAATGAAATAAGGAATTTACTTTTATCTGCAAAACTAATGCGAAAACCTTCTGAACTTAAGACACCCACTACTCTAGATATTAACCCATCATTAAAATCATAATTACCCGTGACGAATCTAACAAGTCTGCTAATATAAGCTCCCGCTGTCTGTATACCCATGGCGCATTCCACCAATTGCGTCTCTACACAGGGGCTGGCCAAATAACATGTCTCCGATTCCTTAAGTACTAGGCGAATTTTTTCCAGTAATTCCGTGTGAGACCTGTTATCTTTACATTCTGTGTGTAAATGGAATGTGCTGTATTTATCAAGAATGGGAATATTAGAGACAACCATAAAAAATAACACCATGATTAGCGCATAAGCTATGGCGTAATTCTTGATAAATGGTTTTAATTGTAAAGTTGACATATTTTTCTCAAAATTCCCGGTTGAGTTCAACCGGGAAAGTGGTTCTCAAGTTAATTTTGAATTTTTTGAAAGCAGTCACATGTGAAGCCATTTCCACAGTTACCAGAGCCGAAGCTCTGAACCCCACCAAGATTAGAGCATTGCGAGGCACAAAGTCTGGAAGCAAGATATATGCCTGCAGCACATGCAGCCGCACCAGCAGCAGCCCCGCCATACCATATACATGGTATACAAACTTCCAAAGAAGGATCATTTTTCAATAATGATTGCGAACCGAGGTCGCCAAAAGATTGCTCCTTACTGCTGGTTAAACTACTAACAAGCTGGTCATCATTACGGGTAAGAAATGTAGTCATCTTGCCATCAGCAATATGTGTCATTGTAACTTTAGTCATTCCATCTCCAAAGTCACTACTGGTGACATTGGCAAATACCCGACGACCAAATGGTGTTGAATGCGACAACTGAAAACGTACATTGCCATTTTCTTCCACAATGGTAAGTTCCGTCCGGATATCTTTAGCTAGAGCCTCTAGCTCTGGGGTGCGGTTAAACTGCAATACCGGAATCCTCTCCTGACCATGCATTTCCCAGCCTTCAATCGAAGCATTACCCTCAAAAACTTGATCATCTGCAAAGCTAATCCCTGCAAACAGAAGCGTTGCAGTTGTCAAAATCAACAGAATTAGTGATTGAAATGAAAGCCAGGGTTTTATGCTAGATTGCGTGTTGCGTGTTGCGTGTTAGGATATTTCATCCAAGTGTACTCCTTGTATAACATTAAGTATTCCATCAATGGAGCGAACTGGCTCCCCTCAGAACCGCATCGCATTAATGCCTTTGCTTATCCGTGTTTGCATAAGCTGATGGAAAAGTAACACAAGTTCGCTAGTACAGTCAAGCAGTCACTTTACCCTAATCACAGTACTAAAATTCGGAAACTGTGTGTAGGATATTGATGTATATGCTAGAGCAAATGAGTGCATAATCACTGCCGTATCAGTGGCCTAATTCTTATATTTGCGGCTACTCTAAGAGTGTGTGTTATAGTCCGTTTTCTGTATCTGGATATGATGCCTTGGATGCCTTACAGTCATTGCCCAGAACTAAAATAAAGAAGCTATTTAAATGATGCGCGAATTACTTAAAAGTCCTGAATTTAAACAACAATTCACTCACTGGATTGAGACCAGCTTGCGCACTGGCGACAACCACTTGGCGACCAGCAATCAGGGTACCTTGTTACTGTATCAGCAAGATGGTTATGAGTGTGTGGTTAAAGCTGCGATGGGTACGGCTTTGCTATTCCAGGCCCGGTTAGCGACTTTGCGGCGGGAGTACAAGGCTTATCAGAAAATGCAGGGGCTAGAAAATATTCCTATGTGCTTTGGCTTGCTTGAAGATCGTTATCTGGTACTGGAGTATATTCGCGGAACTCCTTACCGCCACGCGGCTTGGGATGATCGAGATAAGTGGTTCGCCGAACTGCGGCAAACCATCGAGAAATTTCATTTGCTTGGGGTCAGCCACGGGGACTTAAAATCTAAATCCAATATCATTGTCACCGCTGAGCAAAAACCATGTGTGATTGATTTTGGCACGGCTATTATCTATAAATCGGGGCTGCATCCAATTAATCATTCACTCTTCAAATTTTCCCAACGCATTGATCGTAATGCCTGGGTCAAACACAAATATCAAGGTGACTATAGCGCCGCTGTTGCTGCCGACCAGGACTGGCTTAAATACAGCAAACTTGAATCTGTATTGCGGCGCTTCAGGCGAGATAACTAAATGGCAGTGGATCAGGTTGGAGACTTCGAGCAACGGCATCTGCCACTTGGAGATTTAGAGCCTCCAGGGAGTGGGGTCCTTGACTTGTGGCTAATCGATATTGATACCGCTGAAATGTCAGTTACAGTTGCTGCCGGTAGAAATACAAAAATCAAACGACGCCGTTTTGCACAGCGCTTTTACACCCGTCTGTTACTGGCAGCATATGTGCGCAAAGCCCCGGCTAAACTAGAGTTCTGTTATTCTGCGCAAGGTAAGCCACTACTGGAGCCATTGGACAATCCGACTATACACTTTAATGTTTCCCATAGTCGTAACTGGCTGGCAATTACCGTATCCAGTGAGCAAATGCTAGGCGTAGATATCGAATCCAATAGAATCAACAATGATCCCTTAGCTCTGGCAAAACGCTACTTCAGTGTTGCTGAAATAAAATGGTTAAAGGCTAGTGATGATATCCAAACTGCATTTAACCGGCTCTGGGTAAGAAAAGAGGCGGCTTTGAAATGTCTGGGCCTTGGTATTGCTGGTAAATTGTCCAAAACTCACTGTAGCCTAATCGAATCAGCAACTGTTGACCAAGTAGGCCTAGAAGATCTGCCAAGCGGGTATAGAGATATAGATAAACTGGAAATCATAGATTGGCAATCTAAAGAGAATGAAATCCTGGGGGCCATCGCCCTGGCAACACGACCAGATACTGTACGCAGCTTTCAGCTTGTATGCACGCGCAAATGAGGAAACTAATTCTGCTATTGGCGGCACTCATGCTGAGCGCTTGCTCATCAAGCCAGAAGAATATCCGCTTAGTTGAACAGCATATCGACGAGCAACGCAGCCAGCAAATTACTTGCGCCGATACTATTAGCCGCTGTGCATTGCCATCCTCATTACTATTGCAAAGCCAAGCTAACACTCATCGCGCACTGATTATTGAGGGCGGAGCAGATTCTTTGATTCTCCGGCTACATATGATCAGAGCTGCCAGAGAGTCTATCGACCTTCAGTATTTTATCTTTAGCGGTGATGATAGCGGTCTGCTGCTAATGGGAGAACTGCTTATGGCTGCCAGGCGCGGGGTTAAAGTAAGAGTATTATTTGACCAGTTGTTCTCACTTCAGGATGTCACCTACCTTAGCCAGATGGCCTTAGCTCATGAAAACCTGAGAATACGCTTGTATAACCCTACATTTGGAAAAGCCAGCACCGACAAAACCGAATTTGTTAGCGGGGTAGCCTGTTGTTTCTTCAGATTTAACCAAAGAATGCACAACAAAATCTTCCAGATAGATAAAAAGCTGACAATAATTGGGGGTCGAAATATTTCTGATAGATATTTTGATATGGATACTAACTATAATTTTCTGGATCGGGATATTCTCTTTAGCGGCCCTGAGTCCCCCGAAGTACTTGAGTCTTTTAATAGCTACTGGACCAGCAAAGTAGTCAAACCGGTTTTCCACCTGCGTGATGTTCTTAAGCAACTGCTAAACAATGAGTTGCCGCCCTTACAGCAACGCTCAGTTCCACAAAGATTTCTAAAACTCGTGGCTACAGCTTTAGAGCCTGAATATATCGAGCAAAGATTTACCAAGCAAATGCTTCAGGTGCAAAAACTAGAGTATTTTTGGGATTTGCCGCGAGATCCAGCCAGTGGTGAGTTGAAAAACTCCCGTGCCACCAAACTTATATTCAAGCGTATTGAGGAGGCCGAGCAGGAAGTCCTGGTGCAGTCGCCATATATGGTCTTGAGCCGTCACCTACAGAAAATTTATCAGCAACTAAAGGGTGATCACCCTCAAATACAGCTCCGCTACTCCACCAACTCACTAGCTTCAACTGATGCTTGGACCGCCTATGCTTTATACCATAAGAAAAAGAAACGCTATGTTAAGAAACTTGGGATTGAGATACATGAATTAATGCCATTCCCTAAAAATGTGGAAGACTTTATTCCTCGCTACAAAACTTTAATAGCAGAAAAGTCACAGGGCATTATCAGCAGTGACTTTATGACGGGAGCCGCCTCACCCACCGTCGAGCGTCCCGGGCCTCGAACTGGGCTACATAGCAAATCATTGATAATTGATAACTCGCTGGCCATGATCGGCTCGCATAATTTGGACCCAAGATCTGAAGGTTTTAATACCGAGAATGGAGTTTTTATTCAAGACCAACGGCTGGTGGTAGAGCTAAAAGAATTGATATTAAAGAATATGGAGGCCCACAATAGTTGGGTAGTAGCGGCTAGAAATGACTTTACCCCGGTGGTTTCCGATATTGGCGGGGTATTTGAGGATATTTCCCGCACCTTGCCAATATTTGACATCTGGCCGGGGCGCTATACCACCGCCTGGCAGATAAAAGTTGATGGAGTGCAGACTAGCCCTTTGGACCCGGAGTTTTATAACAACTACCTGCCAGTAGGGAGTTTCCCGGAAGTGATTATGACCAGACGCCAGATTCTTACTCTGGCAGTGGGTTCGTTTTTTGGTTTTCTTGGGCCGATAATGTAAGTACGAAGCAAACATCCAGAGATTATACGATTACCATGGATCCCGGTTTGGCTATTCGCCGCCACGGAACGACTAGATTTTGGATACCTAGACTTGCTCACTCCAAGACATATAAAGAATATGCCCTTCCAGTACTGTCCCGCTAACTATTTCAAGCATGAATTCTAGGCACTTGCCTGAGACCTCCACCCGCATGGATGCGGGTGAAGAGCCCCCATGGATAGGTTTACAGCGTGTCTCAGGCAAGTATACAGAATGCATGTCTCGGAAGTTGAAAATTGGCGCACCCCAAAATAGCAATCCATCATTTATCCGGAAACAACTCATTCATTGGAATAGACAAGCCATTCTGCACAACAATTCTGGCATGTTTACGGCGTAACTCGCGCGGCCCTTTTACCCCACAGGCATGCGCTATCATTTCAACTTCATACATCATGTTTTCGGCGTAATCTGCAACCCTGTCCACCTTACTCTCGGGCACCAGCCCCTTCTGTAACTTGTGATCATGGGTGGTAATTCCAGTCGGGCAGGTATTTTTATTGCATTGCAAAGCTTGAATACAACCTAGTGAGAACATGAAGCCACGGGCATTATTGATAAAATCCGCCCCCATACACAAAGCCCAGGCAACATCTGATGGCGTAACCCGTTTACCAGAGCAGATCACCTTGATCCGCTCGCGTAGGCCAGCTTCATTAAGTTTATCCACCAATATTGGCAACGACTCTTTCAACAACACGCCCACATCATCCATCAGCGGCATGGGTGAGGCCCCAGTACCACCGTCACCACTATCAACAGTAATAAAATCCGGGGCTGAATCCAGGCCGCGCTGTTTTATCAATGAGAACAAATTCTCCAACCAGACCGGATTAGAGATAACCGTTTTGAAACCCACCGGCAGCCCGGTGACTTGGCGTATATGCACCAACATATCCAGTAACTCTTCATTATTATTAATTTCCGGATGCCGATTTGGGCTAATCGAGGCTTCACCTTCTGGAATCCCTCGAATTTTAGCAATTTCAGCAGTTACTTTTACCCCCGGTAACATTCCGCCCTTACCTGGCTTCGCTCCCTGAGCCAGTTTGAGCTCTATCATTTTCACTTGTGGCTGTGCGGCAATTTCCCGCAGTTTATCATCCACTAGTCTGCCAGCCTCATCCCGCACCCCATATTTGGCTGTACCTATCTGAAAAATAAGATCACAACCACCTTCCAAGTGCCAGGGAGAGAGCCCACCCTCACCGGTATTAAGCCAAATACCTGCCTTGGCTGCACCTCTGGAAAGAGCCTGTACCGCTGGTCTGGAAAGCGCACCAAAACTCATCGCCGAGATATTAAAATAGTTGGCAGTTGTATATGGATGCACACAATCGGGGCCAAAAGTCAGTGCCACTGCCGGATGGGTATCTTCTTCCAGCTCCGGGAATGGGCAATTTACAAACAGTACCGTACCTTCCGGGCGCAAATCCTTGGTGGAGCCAAAGGCTGCGGTGTTATTAATATTTTTAGCGGCCCGATACGCCCAACTTCGCTGGGCTCGGTTAAACGGTAGCTCTTCACGATCCATAGCAAAAAAATACTGCCGGAAGAACACCCCTAAATGTTCAAACAAACCCCTAAAGCGCCCTACAACAGGATAGTTTCGCAATATTGCTTTCTGGCTCTGGGTCCGGTCAACTATATACATAATCAACACCAGCAAAACCCCTATACCCACTGCAAATACAAACAGTGTGGTTAACAAGTTGATTGCTTTTAATACAAAATCACTTAACTCTGTCATCGACATTACCCGTATATGTATCAGCATATTGTATACTCATATTAACAATCAAATAAATCAACATTTAAGCTTAACCCCAATCCCCAGATAGAGACGCGATATGATGTGTATGATATTGTTTCCACAGTGAAATAAAAAATATGAGTCGCACCCATAGGTTCGGCGGTTATTTTTTGTTTTGCTGTGGAAACAATAGCATGTGCAGCATCCGTGTTTCTATCTGGGGACTGGGGCTTAATTCAGGAAATATAATTTAATGCTCATCAAAGCAATTTCTATAACTACCTTAATCTTTACTTTGCTAGCACCTGCTCTAGCCCAAGAATCCAAACCTCCACCTGGAGTTCTAGTTGCCCCGGCCAGCCAGCAGGATCTGGTGCGTACTTCAGACTTGCTGGGTAAAACCATGGCGGTCAACGATGTCTCTATCCGCGCGCGGGTGTCTTCATATTTGCTTGAAAAGAACTTCCACGAAGGCAGTGAAGTTGAAAAAGGTACTATTTTGTTCCGTCTTGACCCTGAAATCTATCAAGCAGTAGTAGCGGCTGATAAGGCCGGGGTAGCTGAAGCGGAGGCACTAGTTGCCCGGACCACCTCCGATTTTGCACGCTATACCGAGTTGAGCCTGGACTGGACAGGCATATCAAGAAATCCTGGCAGGTGACCAAACCAGTATCATTTTCATTCTTGCGATTATTTTTGTATACCTGTTTCTGGTAGCTCAGTATGAAAGCTGGATGATTCCTTTTTCAGTATTGATGGCAGTCCCGATTGCACTGGCAGGCGCGGTCTTGATGCAAATGATTGCCGGACAAATCAACGACATCTATATGCAAATCGGTATGGTTTTGCTCATTGGCATGTCAGCCAAGAATGCTATCTTGATTGTGGAGTTCGCAATGGAATTACGCCGCGATGGGAAATCCATTGTTGATGCGGCGCTAACTGCTGCCAGTTTGCGCTTCCGGGCAGTATTAATGACCGCATTCTCATTCATTCTGGGAGTATTACCACTGGTGATCGCCAGTGGTGCCGGTTCCGCCAGTAGGCGCTCACTCGGTACTGCCGTATTCGGCGGAATGTTAGCTTCAATAGTGATAGCGACAGTATTAGTGCCGGTATTTTATATGCTGATACAAAACCTGCGGGAGCGGGTCTCTGGCGCGAAATAAAGAAAACCTTATTTCTGACGGTAGATTAAACTTGCCATCCGCCCGGTGATACCATCGCGGCGATAAGAATAAAATTGCTGCTCAGCATAAGTGCAGTGTTGACCACCGTAGAATTGATGCAGTCCCAGCCTTTGTAAATTCAACTTCTCTGGACACTTATCTGGACAGGCACATCACTTGCTTATACAGCCAAAAGCCTCCTATAAAACCCCCCAATATGGATAAAAAGCAATAATTCTATGCTAGAATAGCAAATTATATATATATTTTGCTATTTGGATAATAAATTCAACATGATTAAAAGAGCCCTTGTTAAACAAATCACCAAGAAACTAACGGACAAAAAAGTGATCGTATTGCTTGGACCCAGGCAAGTGGGCAAAACAACGCTGTTAAAAAACTACTTTGTCAATGATGACACATTACTACTCAATGGAGATGATGCTGATGTGAGGTTACAATTGTCCAACCCTTCAAGCACCTACCTCAAACAAATCATAGGAAAAAACAAAAGGCTTATTGTTGATGAAGCCCAACGCATAGAAAATATAGGGCTGACCTTAAAAATATTGCACGATGAATTGCCCCAGGTAAAAGTCATAGCCACAGGATCATCGGCCTTTGAATTATCCAACAAAATCAACGAACCGCTAACAGGGAGGAAGTGGGAGTTTAAAATGTGGCCAATATCTATGCAAGAAATGATAGAACACCGATCCTTGCTAGAGGAATCCCGATTATTAGAACACCGCCTGATTTATGGCTGGTATCCCGATGTCATAAATAATCCTGGTGAAGAAATTGATATTTTGAAACAACTCTCTGACAGTTATTTGTACAAGGACTTGTTGACATGGGAAGACATAAAGAAACCGCAGAAATTAGAAGCCTTGGTGCAAGCACTTGCATTTCAAATTGGACAACAGGTTTCTTATCATGAATTAGGACAAACTGTCGGTCTCAATAATGAAACAGTTCTGCGTTATATTGGCTTATTGGAAAAAGCCTTTATTATCTTTAGGCTGCCATCATTCAGCAGAAACTTACGCAATGAATTGAAAAAGAGCCGCAAAATCTATTTTTATGATGTGGGCATCCGCAATGCCGTTATCAAAAACTGGAACCCTGTGACATTGCGTCAGGACATTGGTGCCTTATGGGAAAACTTCCTGATAGTCGAACGATTGAAACATAAATCCTACCATGGACTTTATAGCAATGACTATTTCTGGCGCAATCAAGCCCAACAGGAAATTGATTTTATCGAAGACTATGCAGGAGTTATTCATGCGTATGAATTCAAATGGAACCCAAAAAGCAAAGCAAAATTCAGCAAATCCTTTACCCGTGCTTATGAGAACCATCAATTGATGACAGTCAATAAAAGCAACTATTTAGACTTCATTCAAAAGGAATAGACCATAATCAAACTTTTTCTTATGGAAATAATCATTTTTTTAAACACCCCTGTGATTGCTATACAAAATCTGCGGGAGAGGGTTTTTGGCGCGAAGTAAGGCCTTATGGCTGCCGGCAAATCAAACTCACCATCCGCCCGGTTTGACCATCGCGGCGATAAGAATAAAACTGTGACTCAGCATAAGTACAATGTTGGCCGCCGTAAAATCTCCGCACCCCCAGCCGCTGCAAATTCAACCTCGCCAGCATGGTTAAATCGGCCAGCCAGTGGCCTTCTCTGGTTGCTGTGAAAGCTTGCTTATTTTGTGGGTGTTGCTCAATAAAGGCTTGATAAACCTCGCTCCCAACTTCATAGTTAAGAGCCGATATGGCCGGACCAAACCAGGCCAGCAAATCACCAGCATCTACTTGCATAGCCGCAACTGTAGCTTCGAGTAGCCCTGCTGCCAGCGACCGCCAACCACAATGCACGGCGGCGAAATGAGAGCCGGTTTCACTACATAACAATACTGGCAGGCAGTCTGCCGTTAATACCGCACAGACAACCCCACCCTGATCACTCCAGCTGGCATCAGCTACTGGTGGGCTGGTGTATTCGCCGGCGCGAACTACCCGCTTGCCATGCACCTGTTCTAACCAGCAAGGCTCTGTGGGTAACATTCCCCGCAGGCGCTGCTGGTTTAGCCTTACATGTTTGGCGTTATCGCCACAATTAGAACCTAAATTAAGGCTATCCCAAGGTGCTGCCGAGGCTCCGCCATTACGGGTAGTAGTGAACGCCTGAATGTTTGTTGGTACTGGCCAATCCGGGGTGATTTGATCCATTATTTTTCTGGTAGCATTTCCAGCAGAGCACTTAAATCTGCCGCCAATGGGGCTGCATAACTAACCTGCTCACCAGTTAGAGGATGCTCAAAACTTAGGCGTTTAGCATGCAAAGCCTGGCGCTTAAACTGTTGCACAGCCTCCCTGCTCTCCGGGGTTAGTCCAGCAGGCACTCTGCGCCTACCACCATAAACTGGGTCGCCTACCAAGGGGTGCTGGATATAAGCCATGTGCACTCTGATCTGATGGGTACGCCCGGTTTCAAGCTTTACATCAAGTAAAGTAAAACCATGATAACGGTGATTAATTCGATAATGGCTTACAGCAGTCTTACCATTTTCCTGTACCGCCATCCGTTTGCGATCTTTTGGGTGCCTAGCTATAGGTTGATCCACACTCCCGCCAGCGACCATTTCGCCAACGCATAATGCCAGATATTCTCTGGATACCGTGCGTGCCTGCAAAGCATCAACCAATTTTTTATGCGCCTGTAAACTGCGCGCCACCATCAATACCCCGGAAGTGTCTTTATCCAGCCGATGCACAATACCAGCCCGTGGTATTGCTGCCAGTTGCGGGTCATAGTGCAGCAAAGCATTTTGTAGAGTACCGCTCCAGTTACCGGCTGCCGGGTGCGCCACCAAGCCTACGGGTTTATTGATAATGATCACTGCCTCGTCAGCATGAATAATATCCAGCTCGATTGCCTCCGCCTGAACCTCACTGACCACCTCAGCCACTGCAGTTAAGCAGAAACTCTCACCGCCCAGTAATTTATGGCTGGCTTTAACTTGCTTGCCATCCACTAACAGATCGCCACCTTTCAGCCAGCTTTGCAGGCGAGCGCGAGAAAACTCAGGGAACAGCTCCACCGCAACCTGGTCCACCCGGCGGCCGTGGGCCTCTACTGGCGCATTTATCTTGGTAACTTCACTCATCGTTTAATAATTTCCCTGGGTTCATAATATTATCCGGGTCGAAAACCCGCTTCACTTGGCGCAAAATATTTATCTCAGCCTGGCTACGGCAAAAGCGCAAAGCATTCCGTTTCAACAAACCGATACCATGCTCGGCGGAAACACTTCCTGCATATTTTTCCACTAGCTGATAGACGGCATGATTAACCAGCAAGCAGGAGCGTTCAAACTCTCCAACTTCCATGGTCTCAGGTTTGAGTACATTCATGTGTAGATTACCATCGCCTATATGCCCAAACCAGATAACTTCGAAATCAGGGTAACTCTCTGCAACCAGCTGATCTAATTCTTGCATAAACTCCGGCACCTTAGAAACCCGCACCGATAAATCATTTTTATATGGCGTGAACTGGGTAATACTTTCGGATATGCCTTCGCGATATTGCCATAACTCCTCTGCCTGAGCAGATGATTGGCTAATAACCCCATCCAGCAAATTACCATCTGCAAAACCCTGCTCAAATACGGCCAAAGCCGCTTCCTCATCACTATCGAACTCACAGAGCACATAAAATGGTGCCGGATTTTCCAATGGCTGCGGTAGCTGGCGGTGTTGGCAAACATAGTTCAGGGCTTGTTCACTAAAAAACTCGAAGGCAGAAAGTTTTAAATACACCTTCGCGCTATGAAACAGACTCATAACCGCCGGCATCGACTCCAGCGCCAATAACATCACCGTTTGTGGCGGTGGTGGCTGCGCCAGACGGATGGTTGCCGCAACAATAAAGCCCAGCGTACCCTCACTACCAATAAATAGATGGCGCAGATCGTAACCGCTGGCATTCTTGATTAAACCTCGATTTAATTCCAGCACCTCACCAGCACCAGTGACTACAGTTAGGCCCTCCACCCAGTCGCGGGTTAAGCCATAACGGAGGACTCTGATACCACCAGCATTAGTCGCAATATTGCCGCCGATTTGTGCGCTACCCTCAGCAGCAAATGAAATGGGGTAAAACAAACCCTGCTCAGCCGCATAAGCCTGTAAAGCCTGGGTTACAACCCCAGCTTCTACTTTAAGGCTGGCTTCAAGCGGATTAAATTCAGAAATCTTACGCATTTTCTCGAACGACACCACTAATTCACAGCTCGCAGCTACCGCGCCGCCCGACAAACCAGTACGCCCACCTGAAGGCACCAGCGCCAACTTCTCAAGCCGAGCAAATTTAACCAGCGCCTGCACTTGGTCTACACTTCGTGGGAACACTACAGCCAGTGGATCAGGCTGTCTAAAACGGGTCCAGTCCTGCCCATAGATTTGCAAGCTACGGCTGTCAGCGAGTAGCTCCAGGTCGGGTAACTCTTTCTGTAGTATCTGTATTTTATTTATTCTTTCCATCTAACTCATATCATTTTATTTGTTTATTCAAAACCATCCATTAGGATCAAATCAACACTACCACCAGGCCACTGAGGTAACAAACCGATTATTTCATTGCCAAATTGGTATGGGCCAGCATTGCTGCCATCAGGCATAAAACCAATGGCTGGTGAGCCAGCTTTATTAAAGTAATTTTTATCATCTAAATCATCAAACAAGTTTTCTGGAGTTTCGGTAATACTATTAACATCGGGATTGTCGAAATTTAGCGTTTCAAAATCAGAGGCTAATGCTGCCTGCCAAGGAGGTAAAGTAGCGAAGCTCTGAGCCGAACTACCGAAAGCATCTACCCCAATGATGGTGCTAGAAGTGTTATATATATATTGTAATCTGATACATTGAGAACAGGTTTTTTACCTAAAGCTGTAGCTGAATTACAAGTTGTATATTGTACATTTACTTTGGTGTTATTTCCCAAACTCCAACCATAAGATACAGCACTTTCTAACCAATTTACAGTCGTAATTCCTTTGCGTGCTTATAACGGTAATTTTGTAAAGTAAATTTCCGCATGAAAATTCTGCTTGCTGATTTTCTCAAATATTGTTACATAGTCAGAATGCAGCGATTTTTGCCATCACTGCCTGCTTTTGTTACCCAGTAGGTTGTTTGCGCTGATACATTGCTTGCCCCAATAATAAAAACAGTGGCTATAGTTAATAATTTAAGTAGTTTCATATTATTCAAACCCGTTAGCAAAGATTAAGCCTGAGGTTTGTGCCCCCCAGTTATGACCAATAATCTCACCTCCGGTGATATAAGCACCCATATCGATTGATTCGGTGGTGTTTAGGTCGTCATCATAATCCTGGCGGTCAATTCCCGCATTTATACAGGGGGAACTACTTTGCAAGCGATAGTCGCTGCCGATTAATAATGGGTCATCGACAATTGAGTTCATACCAAACCCAGTATTATTCTGCCAATCA
>JAJRYF010000142.1 GCA_024275935.1 Gammaproteobacteria bacterium
ATCTCGAAGCTGAACACTTGCAGAAGCTTTAACCTCAATACCAATTATATCGCCATTGCTTCGTTCTAAAACAATATCAACTTCGCGTTGTCGATTATCTCTAAAGTGGTACATGCCGACATCTTCTTCGGCCCATGATGCTTGTTTGCAGCACTCCATATAGACCAGGTTTTCCAACAATCCGCCATAGTATTGGCTGTTTAACAACTGCTCCTCATTACGAAGACCTAGCAGATGGCAGGCAAGCCCAGTATCCACATAATGAAGTTTAGGCATTCGCGCTGCCAAGCGTTTTGCTCGGTTTTTTAAGTATGCAGGCACACGGCGCGCAATGAACATCAGGTCTAGAATTTCAATATAGCTTTTTACCAGCTTGTCATTCAAATCAAGATCATTGGCAATATTAGAGTACTTCAGCAGGTTGCCACTTAGCCCGGCAAGATAGGCTACCATGGCTTGTAATTTCGAGTGGTAGTCACCGCGCGCAGCATACAAACTTTCAAAGTCCTTATACAATCGTCCTTCAATGTATGATTTAAACCAGGCCTGCTTTGCTCGTGGGCTTTTGTTTTGTACTTCAGGATAACCTCCCTGCAAGACCAATTTGGCAAACTGCTCTCGGTTAGTAAACAGAATAGATTGCGATTGGAAATTCCCTGCCAATAAATAATCAATAATATTCAGCGGTTGCTCCGTAATTTCACTTAAAGACAGGGGAAGAAGCTCCAGTCTCGCCATATGCCCAGGTAATGCCTCCTGGGTTTTTGCGGAGCGAAAAATATCTGCTGACCCAGTCAGGAGAAACTTGCCTTTTTCATCAGGCCCAAGCCTATCGGAAGCTTCCTTAATTGCAGGGATCAAACCAGGCGCATATTGAAACTCATCAAGCACTACCCGTCTGCTGCCCAATGAGCGGATAAAGCCATGAGGGTCGTTTTCAGCGGAGGCAAGAGTGGCCTGATCGTCAAGTGTTATGTAGCCCATATTCGAACGCTTGGCAATAGAGCGCGCCAGCGTGGTCTTACCCGCTTGTCTGGGACCGGTGAGATAGAGCACACGGAACTCGGTAAGTAATTCTTCTATAAGTGGCTGTAGGTTTCTGGAATACATAAATTTCTTTCCCCAAACTAGGGTTGTGGCCTTTTCTCATTGGTTTAGACAAAGCTAGATTGTTTATATGATCACGCTTCTTCTGATCCTTAATACGGGGAATATACACCATTAACACGAATTATCCTACCTCTTAATACGAAAAATACTGAAATTATACAAGCTTTCTGCAGGCTAAATGGGCGTATACACATAGTTGTATTGATAGCGGCCCTACACTAGGGATATGAGTACTTCTGAGCTTTTGCAGTATAAGATTGTGTATAAAACCAGCTCATCATTGGAAATAAAATGATAAAATCAGCTATTCACAGTATCACGGATTACCGGCTTGGAAACTAATCAAATAAAGACCCTACTTATTGACCTTGGGCAGCGCACTGACGCGCTGAGGGGGTATCTTTGACTATGCTGAAAAGAAAGACCGCCTGGAAGAAGTAAGCCGAGAGCTGGAAGACCCTTCTATTTGGGAAAATCCGGAGAATGCTCAGGCTTTAGGTCGGGAACGCTCTAGTCTTGAGAAAATTGTCAATTCACTTGATTCTATCGGTAGTGCGGTTGAAGAAAATCTTGAGTTCCTTGAGTTGGCAGTGGCTGAAGACGATGCAGAAACCTTGGCGGTGGTTATTGCCGATACCGATAAGCTAAAACAGCAAATTGAGCGGCTTGAGTTTCAGCGGATGTTCTCAGGTGAGATGGATGCCAATGGCTGCTATCTGGATATCCAGGCTGGCTCAGGCGGTACCGAAGCTCAGGACTGGGCTGAGATGTTATTGCGAATGTATTTGCGCTGGGCCGAACAGCATGGCTGGAAAGCCGAGTTGGTGGAAGTCTCAGCTGGAGATGTTGCTGGAATCAAGAGTGCCACTATACATATTGATGGTGATTATGCCTTCGGCTGGTGCAGAACTGAAATCGGAGTACACAGGCTGGTGCGTAAATCTCCGTTCGACTCCGGGAATCGTAGGCACACTTCTTTTTCTGCGGTTTTTGTATCTCCGGAAATTGATGATAATTTAGAAATAGATATTAACCCTTCTGATCTGAGGATAGATGTCTACCGGGCTTCGGGAGCTGGTGGGCAGCATGTAAATACCACCGAGTCGGCGGTGCGGATAACACATTTACCAACAAACACAGTGGTACAGTGTCAGAATGACCGTTCTCAGCATAAAAACCGTGATCATGCTATGAAGCAGATGCGGGCTAAACTCTACGAGCTGGAAATGCAAAAACGCATGGCCGATCAGCAGGCGCTGGAAGATACCAAGTCTGATATTGGCTGGGGTAGTCAAATTCGGTCTTATGTGCTAGACCAGTCTCGCATTAAAGATTTACGCACCAATTACGAAACCAGCAACACTCAAGCGGTGTTGGATGGTAACCTTGATCCTTTTATTGAAGCCTCCTTAAAGCAAGGGTTTTAAGGTCAAACTAAATGAGAAATCTATGAGCGAAGAAAAACCAACAATAACTCAAGATGAGAACCGTTTAATAGCCGAGCGTAGAGAGAAGCTAGCTGCTTTGCGTGTGGCTGGTAATGCTTATCCCAATGATTTTCGCACCAGTACCACGGCCGCTGAACTGCATCAGCAATATGCTGAATCAGACAACGATGCACTGACTGCAGTTACTGAGAAATTTGCGGTAGCTGGCAGAATGTTAGCCAAAAGGGTTATGGGTAAAGCCAGTTTCGTTAAATTGCGTGATCGCTCTGGCGATATTCAGCTTTTTGTACAGCGAGATAACTTACCTGAAGGTGTATATCAGCAATTTAAGGGTTGGGATGTCGGCGATATTGTGGCGGCCAAAGGTGAGGTTTTTAAAACAAAAACAGGTGAGTTGTCACTGCGTATTAATGAACTCAGGATATTGAGTAAATCTTTGCGCCCCTTGCCGGAAAAGTTTCATGGCTTAACCGATACCGAGACCCGTTACCGGCAGCGCTATGTGGATTTGGTAATGAACCCGGAAGTGCGGGAGGTATTTAAAACCAGATCTAAAATGATTACCTATATTCGCAACTTTATGGAAGCACCGGGCAGGGATTTCCTGGAAGTTGAAACCCCGATGATGCACCCAATTCCAGGCGGAGCAACTGCCAAGCCGTTCGTAACTCACCACAATGCTTTGGACCTGCAAATGTATTTGCGGGTTGCTCCTGAACTTTATTTAAAGCGCCTGGTGGTCGGTGGCTTTGATCGAGTTTATGAAATCAACCGAAACTTCCGTAACGAAGGGATTTCAACTAGACATAACCCAGAGTTCACCATGCTGGAGTTTTACTGGGGTTATGCTGATGTCACTGATTTAATGAATCTGACGGAAGAAATGTTCCGTGGGCTGGCAAAGCAGGTTTATGGCAGCGAGCAGGTTAGGTATCAGGGCAGAATCCTGGATTTCGCCAAGCCGTTTGCTCGGATGACAGTATCTACGGCAATTAAGCATTATTTGCCAGAAATGGCAGATACTGACTTGCGTGACCGCCAGGTGCTGGAAACTGCCTTGAATAAGCACGGGGTGAGTTTCAAAGAAAGCTGGGGTGTGGGCAAGTTACTAATGGAACTATTTGAAGCGGTTGCCGAGCATCAATTACAAGACCCGACCTTTATTACCGCCTATCCGACTGAAGTCTCTCCTTTAGCTAGGCGCAATAACGATGACCCAGAAGTAACTGACAGGTTTGAATTATTCATTGCTGGCCGGGAGCTAGCTAATGGCTTCTCAGAGCTTAATGACCCGGAAGACCAGGCCGAAAGGTTTTTGGCGCAAGTAGCTGAAAAAGATGCCGGTGATGATGAAGCAATGCATTTTGATGCTGACTATATTCGCGCACTTGAATACGGTATGCCACCAACCGCAGGGGAGGGTATCGGTATAGATAGGCTGGTTATGTTATTTACCGATTCAGCTTCGATCAGGGATGTTTTGTTATTTCCCTATATGCGCCCTGAGAGTTAAGCTAATTATTTGGCCGATTTAAGCTTTACGATGGCGTTGCTTATACCACCTGCGCCAAATCGCCCCACGGGGCATACCTACGCCGGTGGCGTAGCTGAGCAGTCGGTTTGGGTCAGATAAGGTCCAATAGATCTCTCTGCGGGCGGAGCTACGCCCGGCAAATAATAATTTGTCACCTGTTTTTAGTTCAAAGCTGTCTTTGGGTAAAAATATTCGTTGAGCTCCACGCTCTACTACCAGGCAAACACAGGCCAGAGGTTTACTTGCATCCATTCTGATATTGTTACTTAGCTGTGCCAAAGTGACATCGATACCAAAGCTTTGGCAAATCCGCAAACCTTCTGCATCTTGCTCGGAAATATCCACCAGCCACAGGTTTGGTGCATAGCCTTTCAAAACCGTAGCTAAGCGGCGCTGAAGGTGTTTAACTTTAGCATCATCGAGCTTTAGCAACTCTCTAAGGAATGGCTTGAGCAAAGGGGTTGTTACTTGTGCCAGAATCCATCGAGCCACAATATGACTTCTTCTGGCTAACAGGTCAGCTTCTAGGGTGTCAAATAGCAGCTCATTATTACTTTGCTCCTGGCGCCCAATTACAAATAGTTCAGAATTCAGGTCACGGGCGGTCATGATGATAGAGAGGTTGTCTACATCACTTCCAGTACCAGCAATAATACCGGCAGCGGTTTGAATTCCTGCAGCTTTTAGCGTATGCGCTTCAGTGCCGCGCCCATGCACTGAGTTTGGGTAGTCACCTAGCAGGTCTGCACGCACATCTATCACTACAAAATCGATACCGGCCTGCTTGAAACGCTTGGCAATTTTGCTGCCAAAACGCCCCAGGCCACAAATAACCCAGGGGCCAATGGGCGGGTTTAGCTCGCTGCGTAACTTTGTTCCCGGTACTGCAACCAGCCAGTCCTGCACCAGATATTTGATTGGAGAGGTAATTGCTAGTTCAAGCCTTTCAGCAAATGTAGCGTAAGGATCAATGATGTAGTCAGTGCCAAAGGAGTGCATATTATCGGCTACCACTTTGGACTCACATCGTGCAAGCACCTTTAAAGAAGGTTTTATAAGCTTGCTACTGATTGCAATCTTAAGATTTATATTATTATCGTTGGTAGTGGCGATAACCCCAAGACAGTTGTTTTTATCGAGTCCTGCATCATTTAGTGCATCCATTTCACCAGCATCGGCGGCTAGTATGGGGAATCGTCCGAATATTGGTTTTAGCTGTAGTTGCTGTGCCCGGTGAGGTTTTATTTCAATCATGGTAGCGGCGAGGTTGCGCGAATATAAACCGCGAACAATTTGCTCACCAGTATCGCCAACTCCACAAACTATATAAAACGGCTCCCCCAGCCATTTGACTCTTCTGATAAAACGGGTACGGAATAAAACCGCGCGGAAACCTTCATCTAAAAATAAACCAAGTATAGTGCCTGCCGCATATAGCCAAATTCCGACATTCAGGTAGATAACGCTAAACACAAAGAGCCGCTGAGCGTTGGTAAAGGCGTAGGGTATTTCCCCAAAGCCAATGGTGGTAGACATAAACGCTACAAAATAGGCGGCCTCAAGGAAGTTTAGGTAGTAGGTGTTTCCATTCGCATCCTGTCCGGGTATCAACATTATCCCGAACATTGAAATCCCGAAAGCTAACAGTAACAGGATAAGCGGCAGACGGATCCGCCGCATAGTCAGCCATAGAATATCATTCATGTGCTAGCCTTCTTAACGGCGGGCAACTACTGTTTCAGAAACCAGTAAAGTAACCGAGACCAAGTTCGCCAATAAAGCACCACCTGAAAGCGAAACAATGGTAGACATAATATCACCGGTCATTGGCTGCCCCTGAGCAAAAACCACCACTGCCCATACAGTTGCTGCAATGATTAACTGGACATTAGCCACCAGACTGGTAGCCAAAAGCACGGCACCCATTTGTGAGCGGTCACCAAACTTTAATACAGTGGCAATCAAGTTAATTATAATTGCCGCGATCAGCTCCATGGAATGATGATGTGCAGGGTTGTCGATATCCCCCATAAAGAACCCAAAATTCAGGGTTAGTGCCAGAACAATAAAAAACGCAAAGTAAACTTTATCCAGATTCATATTTTTCCCCGGAGTGTTGGTTGATATTTATCGAATAGAGTAAAGGTTTAGGGCACTTGTTGCTAGTTTAGTTTTAAAACAGCTATGGTTAAACGAGAAATGGCGATTAACTTTTCCTGCTCATCAATCACTCGAATATCCCATACTTGTGTGGTTTTGCCAAGGTGGAAGGCGCTTGCGGTGGCAGTTACCAGGCCTGAACGCACACTGCGAATATGGTTGCAGTTGATTTCCAGGCCAACGCAATAGTGCTTTTCATCTACACATATATTGGCAGCAAGGGAGCCTACGGTTTCTGCCAGAGCAACTGTAGCACCACCGTGGAGAATTCCCGTAGGCTGTTGGGTGCGTGCCTCAACTGGCATGGTTGCGCTCAAGCTAGAGTCGGTAAACTCACTGATATTGATACCTATATTCTCAGCCATGGTGTTGTTAGCGAGTTTGTTCAGGCCCTCAAGAGTAAAGGCTTTCTTCCATATCGACATTTATAAATCCTTTTTACAGTAAAAAAACGGGGCCGCAGCCCCATTTTGCTAATACGACCTATTTTACAATATTACCATCGGCATCCATTATGGTTATTTCGCCCAGATCAAGCTTGGCTTCGCGTAGCTGTTTTTCAACTTCGGTCCGATCACCAACTATTAACCAGGTTAGTTGCTTAGGGTTAATTACTTCCTCGGCGGCGCCCTGAATGTTTTCAAGTTTAAGTTCTCGGTAACTGCTAGTCAGTGAGGAGACATAGTTATCGGGCCGATCAAAGCGGGCATTGCTGAGCATTGAGTTTAGTACCGCAGCGGTAGTCTCAAACTGTCCGGGTAAGCTGTTTACATTATTTTGAATAGTCTTTCTAAGTTCATCTGCTGTTGCTGGTTTATCACCAATATAGTTAACCAACTCTTTTACAAGTTCTTTTATAGAGGCGGCAGTTTTGTCGGTTTGTACTGGCGCGTAAACCATGAACGGACGCTGTCCCTCCGCATCTTGCATGAAGGTGTAGGCACCGTATGCCCAGTGTTTATCTTCGCGCAGATTCATATTCACCCGAGCATTGAAATTACCACCGATGATGTCGTTCATAGAGCCAATGGCGAGATTATTTTCGGACTTAGTTGGCGGTGCTAATGAGCCTGCCAGGATTAGGGATTGTGGTGCATCTGGTTTATCTATAATGATTATTCGGCCTTGTTCTGGCAGTGCTACTGTATTTATTTGCTTCTTGGGGATCTTGGTTTTTGGTGTTTTCCATTTGCCAAATTCGTTTTCCAGTAGCGGCAGGATTTCTTGCATGGTGGTATTGCCGGCAACAAATATGTTCACATTATCGGGTCGAATCCAGGTTTTATGAAAAGCTACCAGGTCATCCCGATTTAAGGCTGCAATGCTGGCCTCAGTGCCTGTGCCGGTGAAAGGTATTCCGTAGGCGTGGTCGTTGCCGTAGAGTAGGGGGGGCAGCATG
>JAJRYF010000143.1 GCA_024275935.1 Gammaproteobacteria bacterium
AAGTCTTGCGGTACGCCATGCTTGAAGGCGAAAGATTGCAACATCACAGTCATACTTGAAGAGTTATTAAAAGATACTAACTTCCATAGTTGTTGGCGTAATTGATGAATGTTTGTTTCGCTGGTGTCAATAACAAAGTCAGCGGCATCAAGCAGAGGTTGCAAGATGTCTTGCTCTTTATCGATGGCAGCGGGCAGGGCGGTTTGTATTTGTGTCAATGGATGCCTTCGCCGAGTTTCGCTAAACCTTTTTAACAAGGTTTTACGATCTGCAGTAAGGAATAACAATTGCGCCTGGATTTTAGCGGAGTCCAACTGTTGCAGCCACTGTGGGATATGCAACAAATCATGACTGCGCTCACGGGCATCTATGGCAATGGCAACTAGTGGATAACTACTGGGGTTATCCATTATTTGTTGCAGAAACGGCTGTAACAGTGCCGCCGGGAGGTTATCGACACAATAATAGTTGAGGTCTTCCAGGGCGTGTAAGCCAACTGTTTTACCGCTACCCGATAGACCACTTAACAAGACTAGCTGCTGAATCGCTGGGGCCTTAGCGTCAGTGTGGTAAGTCATTGTATCTAATGCTTCCAGTTTGCCAACAGCTGTTGCAGTTGTTTGTGTGAGTTGGCGCTGCGCAATTGTTGACAAAAAGGTTCGTCCGTAAACATCTCGGTAATTTGAAGCAGTAACTGGGTGTGATCTTCGGTACAGTCTTCTGGTACTGCCAGTGCGAAGAGCATATCAACCGGATCGTTGTCATTAGCTTCAAATGCTACCGGCTTGTCTAATTTAACGAAAGCTGCGCGTGCCGATGAGGCATCCTGAACCCGTCCGTGGGGGATTGCTACGCCATGTCCAAGTCCAGTACTGCCTAAGCGTTCGCGCGCACAAAGGCTTTCGAATACCACCCTGGTCGCATCGCTATCTTCACCATCTGTAAGTAGCGCGCTGATGATTTCGAGCAGTTTTTTTTTGCTACCTGCGTGAGCATCCAAGCGGATGCGCTCTGGTGAGAGTAAATCAGTTACTTGCATGATTGCCAGTTTCGCTCTATTAACTTCTGCGGTGATGATCCCGGAGGATTTCTTTATGGCGAACTACTTGACGGTTCAGTTTATCAACCATTATGTCGATGGCTGCATAGAGGTCGGTTTCTGTTGCGTGTGCAACGATAGCTTTGCCGCCACCAGCTATGCTCAAATTGGCTTCAGCTGTATGGGTGTTTTTGGTTACATCGAGGACGACATGGGCGGCGACAATATTATCAAAAGAGCGCTCGATTTTGGAGATTTTCTCGGTAACATAAGCCCGTAGTGCGGTGGTTACTTCAATATGTTGGCCGCTAATTGTAAGTTGCATCAATTTCTCCTTTATATGCGATGGTCTGCAGGTGAGCTCAGGGATTTAGATCGGAGTCTTCCTGATATCTCGGGATCAGTGCTTCTATATTCATATTATATATGTATCACTAAAAATTTACAGCCTTTCTTCGGCGCTGGGAAGAAGATCCAAAACCGATGGCTTCACGGTATTTGGCAACCGTCCGGCGAGCGATATGAATCCCCTGTACGCCAAGCACATCCGCTATTTTCTGGTCGCTTAGTGGTTTTCCCTCTGGTTCTTGCTCTATCAGTTTAGAAATTGAGTCTTTTACCGCAATTGAGCTGACCTCCATACCGTCGAGGGTTTTCACATGGCTGGAGAAAAAATACTTGAGCTCGAATATGCCCCTTGGCGTGAGTACATATTTGCTGGTGGTGGCCCTGGAAACGGTTGATTCGTGGAGCCCGGTTACGGCCGCAACTTGGCGTAATACCAGCGGCTGCATATATGCCTCACCTTTTTCCAGAAAAGCGGACTGATGCTTGGCGATGGCTTCTGAGACCAGCAGTATTGAACGGTTACGCAGTAATAAAGAGTTAATTAACCAGCGCGCATCGCGTAAATGGCCCTGTAAATAGTCGGATTCTTTTTTTCCCTCGGAGCGTAATAGTGAAATATAGTAACTATTCAGGTGTAATTTCGGCTCATTACTTGGGTTGAGAGATACTTTCCAGCCATCCCCGGCCGGCAGGAAATAGACATCCGGCACGATATATTCATCCCGACGGTTGTCGTATCGGGTTCCGGGGCGTGGCTCAAGTGACTGGACCAGGGAAATGGCAGCCTCAAGCTCATCTGTACTGATGGCCATTAACTTGGCTAGCTCATCTTTCTGCCCCGCTGCCAGTAATTGCAGGTAATCTCGTACCAGAGTTGTGGCAGCAGCTTTGTTTGGGGTATCTTTTGGCAGTACGCTTAATTGAACTTGCAGGCACTCAGCGGCTCCGGAGCAGGCAACGCCTACTGGTTCCATTCGTTGTACGCGGCGGAGTACAGAGGTTATTTCAGTGGTATTGACAGTGAGCTCAGGGAGCAGAGATTGCTGAATTTCGGTAATTGTATCTGCCAGATAGCCATCATCATCGAGGGCGAAAACTATGGCTCTGGCGATTGCGCTGTCGGTATCGGAAAAAGAGGTTAGGTTAATTTGCCAGAGCAGGTGCTCCTGTAGGCTCTCGCCAGCATCAGCGTAGCTATCGAGTATGTAATCACGGTTATCAGGGCTGGACTGACTTGGCAGGTCATTGTTTTTAAGCCATTCATCGGCGCTAACCTCAGCTAGTTGCTCAGTTGCTGGTGGTTCTTCAGTGGTAGTGAAATCAGACTCTTCAATAATTTCTGATTCTTGCTCCAACAATGGATTGGAGTCAATTGCTTCTTGTATGTAGTCGCGCAACTCCATGCGCCCAAGTTGCAGCAATTTGATTGCCTGCTGCAGCTGTGGTGATAGTGACAGCTGTTGTTTTAACCTTAGTTCGAGTTTTTGTACCAAGAGAGAAAAGCCTACCTATATCCTGAATGAGTCGCCCAGATAAACATCCCGCACCGACTGGTTGGCGATAATTTCATCAGGGGTACCAGCCGCAAGTTCCTGGCCTTCGCTGAGAATGTATGCATAGTTGCATATATCCAGGGTTTCGCGAACATTATGATCAGTTATTAGTACGCCAATATCCAGACTGATCAAGTGACACACGATTTTCTTTATGTCACTCACGGAAATTGGATCAACTCCGGCAAAGGGCTCATCCAGGAGCATAAATCGTGGATTAGCAGCCAGCGCCCTGGCTATTTCGACCCTGCGCCTTTCGCCCCCTGAAAGGCTTATGCCCGGTTGCTCAGCCAGGTGGCTTACTGCTAATTCCTCCATTAAATGTTCCAACTCAGTACGGCGCATTTTTTTGTCTAGGTCAGTACGCATTTCCAGAATGGCGGAAATGTTATCCGCCACTGAAAGCTTACGAAATATAGAGGCATCCTGGGGCAGGTAGCCGATTCCTTGTTTGGCGCGCAAATTTACCGGTTTGTTGGTGACATCGTGGCCATCAATGGTTATTTGCCCGGTATCGGCCGGAATCAGGCCTACAATCATGTAAAAGCAGGTGGTTTTTCCAGCACCATTGGGGCCGAGCAAGCCAACTACCTCACCCTGTTTAACTTTAAGTGATACTCCGCGGACAACCTCTCGTCTTCGGTACTGTTTATGCAGGTTAGTTGCTCTTAACATCAGTCTTTATCAGTACCTGTTGGCTCTGCACTAGCTTCTGGTTCGGGGCTAGTGGTCTTGTCAACCGGCGGTTTCTCAGTTGGGTTGATGCGGAAATGCACCCGATCATCGGGGCCCGAGCTGTTGGTCTGGAAGCGTTCTGTTTCCAGTGAGTAGCGGACCTGATGGCCTTTAAGCTCTCCTTGCGGATGCTTGATTTTGACATCTCCAGTGAGGATGATTAGCGCATCGACCAGGGAATACTCAATTTCTTTAGCGCTGGCATCTAGTGCCCCCTGGTCTGGAATTGTCTGCTTCCAGGTTACCGGGCTTCCAGATAGTTCTATGCGAACTACTTTAGAGTCTTTAGTATATATTTTCCCGATGTCAGCAAATATCTCCAGGCTTCCCTGTTTTATGTGGACATTCTTTTTAAGAATAGAAACCCCATCGCCAAGAGCGGACTCGCCACTATCGGCAGAAATATCTATAGGTAGGTTCTGATGCGCACCAAAACTAGCGGCAAATAAGGCTGGGCTGGTTAGCAGCAAAGTCAGAATCAAAAGATGTTTAATAGGCTGCATACTGTCCGTTAACCTGTTGCTTTAGAATCAAAGTTTCCTCCCCTAGCTTGGCTGTCATTCCAAGTGTTTGTAGTTGCATTCCTGGGGCTTTTATAGAAACCTCCGAAAGGGTTGAAAGAACCTGAGATTCAATATTGATGTCCATGCTCTCAGTGCTAATTATAGCGGTTTGTTGGTTGTTGGCACGAGACTTTATGACTACGCTACCACGCAGGAAAACCATATCCAGATCACTGGTTATTAGTGCTTCATCTGCGATTAGTGTGGTTTTGCCCTTTTTATCCAGTTGCGGCATAGTTAATTTCGGCTTGCTTATTTTTGTTTCAGCGGTGACTGCAAAGCGGCTCATTGCAGGCGCTGTTAAACTGTATACAAGACGTCCGTCCTTGCCATAATCCCTAGCATCGAATTGCTCTAACTGGTAATCAATTGCACTGTGGGTGGTATTGGTAGGTGCAGGCCCGGGTTCCACTTCGTGGGTAACTAGCCAGCGGCTAAGTAGTACCAGTCCGGTGAAAATTAAAATTGTTATAAGGGTTCGGTTACGCATTTCCAGCAATACACTCTGCTAGCCAGTGTTGATAGTTGCCTTGTGCCTGCATAATCAGGTGGCAAAGGTCGCGTACTGCCCCGTTACCCCCGGAATGCTCAGAATTCCAGTCTACCCGGGCTTTAACCTCGGCTTCAGCGTCAGCTGGTGCGGCTGAGAATCCAGCTTTGGTTAATACTCCAAGGTCATTCCAGTCATTGCCAATATAAGCTACCTGTTGGTTTTCTAGCCGTAGCTTACTGAGTAGCTCCTGGTAGGCTAATATTTTGTTATCTTGGCCCTGATAAATGTGTTTTATGCCTAGCTGCATAGCGCGTGCCTCAAGCAGTAATGAGCGCCTGCCAGTAATGAGTGCAAGTTTGATCCCGTAGCGCTGAATTGCTACTAACCCAAGTCCATCAACGGAGCTAAAGGTTTTTATTTCATCACCTTCGCTGGAAAAATAAAGTCGGCCATCTGTTAGAACGCCGTCTACATCCATAATTAGCAGGCGAACCGGCTTGGCTTTAAGTAGGAGTTCGGGAGCATAAGTACTCATACAACACCGGCCTGTAATAGATCCTGAAAGTTTAGTGCGCCCACAAGCTGATTATTTTCATCAGTTACTAGTAACCCCTGTATTCTGTGCTGTTGCATTTTGTTAGCAGCATTTACGGCTAGTTCGTCCGGGTTTAAACAGATTGGCTCGCGGTGCATTACTTCGCAGAGTAAGGTTTTTGCAGGGTCCTGTCCAAGCTCTAAAGTCCGGCGTAGGTCACCATCGGTATAAACCCCCAGAAGTCTATTTTCTGAGTTAATTATCGCCACCATTCCCAGGCGCTTACCGGTCATTTCGAGGATGCCGTCATTGATGCTGGCACTCTCTCCAACTTGGGGGATATCGTTGCCGGTGTGCATAATATCGGTAATTCGTAGTAACAACTGCCTGCCTAGCTGCCCGGCGGGATGTGAGCGGGCAAAGTCTTCGCGGGTAAAGCCTCTAGCCTCCAGCAGGGATATTGCCAGCACATCTCCCATAACCAGGGCGGTGGTGGTACTTGAGGTAGGAGCTAAACCCAGTGGGCAAGCTTCCTGCTCAACTCCGACATTTACAAATACATCGGCATGCCGGGCCAGAGTAGAGTCAGGGTTACCAGTAAGGGCAATAGTCTTTACGCCCAGCCTGAGCAGCATCGGCAAGATTTGGTTTACTTCATAGGTCTCACCAGAATTTGAGAGGATCAACAGCACATCCTCGGCTGTGATCATGCCCAAGTCGCCATGACTGGCCTCGGCCGGATGAACGAAGAAAGCAGGACTACCGGTACTGGCAAGGGTTGCCGCAATTTTACTACCGATATGGCCGGATTTACCCATGCCGATAACGATAATCCTACCCTTACAAGCAAGCAAAATTTCGCAGGCCTTGATGAAATTATCATTTAGGCGTTCAAGTAGACGGCTAATTTCCTCTACTTCAGTGACGATGACTGCGCGGGCAATTTGTTTAATTGCGTTTTGGTTCATAGTTACCAACATTTCAGACTAGCTGTATTCTACCAGCTTCGCTGGTATATCCGGAGATTGGAGCTTATACCAGCGCTTGCCAGCCTACCAGTCCGGTGAAAGAAAAGAACATTAGCAGCAATACTACGCCAGTGGTACGGCTTATGCACCCAGGGCCGCGAAAACGCCAGGCCATAGCCAGTAGCACCAGGGTGAACACATACATTGCAATCACATCTCTTTCCATCACCAGTGGGTCTAGCTCGATTGTAGCTATCGCCGCGCCAACCCCCAGAACTCCTAACAAATTAAACATATTAGAGCCAATTATATTGCCGATAGCAATGTCGTCTTCACGCTTCATTGCGCTGGATATGCAAGCTGCCAGTTCGGGTAAACTGGTGCCAAAGGCGATAATGGTGAGGCCGATTACGGTATCTGAAACACTATATGCCTCGGCGATAGTTACCGCGCCTTTGACCAAAAATATTGAGCTAACGGGTAGTAATATCAGGCCTGTAGCAGTCCAGGTTAAAGCCCACGGCATTGGCATATTACGGGGAATTTCAGATTCAAACTCTTTTATCATCGGGTCAGTATCACCACGCTTTATTCCCAGAACAATCATGGTAATAACTAAACCGAGCATACCCAATAGCAGCAAAAAGCCGTCGATTCTGCTGAGTTCACCATCAAGCATTAGTGTGGAGGACAGCATCATGATAAAAATCAATACTGGAAATTCCTTGCGGAGAACCCCGGAGTCGACGCTCAAAGGGTATACCACTGCAGTAACCCCGAGGATTAAGCCTATATTGGTTATGTTGGAACCAATTGCATTGCCGACCGCTATTCCCGGGTTGCCCTGCAAAGAGGCAATAGCTGAGACTACCATCTCTGGTGCAGAGGTTCCAAAACCAACAACTACCAGGCCTACAATCAATGGTGATATACCCAGATTAGAGCCAGTCGCAGCAGCCCCTGATACTAGGCGATCTGCGGCCCATACCAGGAGAATAAAGCCTCCAATTATTTGAATTATAGCAATTAGCATAAGTTAGGGCGTACTGTTGTTAGGCGCATATTGTATGCTTTGTAAAAGGAAACCGGAATTTTGCCACAAATCATGCTTGGATTTCCTTATTTTGTCTGGATAAGACTGTTAAAATAGCCGCTGGTTTAAAACTGAATCTCTTAAAGTGGATAGTTTATGGATAGTCAAACAATAGAGCAACTAATTCTTGCCGGTTTAGATGGTGCGGAGGTAACGGTAAATTCCGTGGATAACGTTCATTTTGAAGCTGTGGTTGCCTTTGAAGGGTTTAATGGGAAAAGCCCCTTACAGCGACATAGAATGGTGTATGCAACTCTTGGTGACCTCCTTGGTGGAGAAATTCATGCGCTGTCGATTCAGGCAAGCGTTCCTGCAGCGTAAGCATACTCGTAATTATTTGAGATATATAAAATATGGCAAAGATTTTGATCAATGGTGGCCAGACACTCGATGGTGAGATCTGGATTTCAGGCGCAAAGAATGCAGTATTACCAATTCTGTTCGCCAGTATTTTGGGGACTAAAATTTCCAGAATTAGCAATGTACCGCATTTGCAGGATGTCACCACCAGTGTTGAGTTAATGGCACAAATGGGCGCTGGTATTTCTATAGACGAGCGCCTACGGATAGAAATTAATCCGAGTTTATTGAATCGCCATGAAGCGCCGTATGACTTAGTCAAAACTATGCGTGCCTCGATATTGGTATTAGGGCCACTATTGGCGCGCCATGGTCGAGCCACGGTTTCGTTGCCCGGGGGTTGTGCGATTGGTTCACGACCAGTGAATTTACATATTCATGGGCTGGAGTTGATGGGTGCGGATATTCAGGTAAAGAACGGCAATATTGAAGCTACCGCCAAGCGTTTAAAAGGTGCCAGAATCTTGATGGATTTGGTTTCTGTAACTGGCACCGAGAACTTGATGATGGCGGCAACTTTGGCAGCAGGCACTACTGTTATTGAGAATGCCGCCCGCGAACCGGAAATTGAAGACCTGGCAAATTACCTAATTGCTATGGGAGCTAAAATCAGTGGCGCTGGTACCCATACAATCATTATCGAGGGAGTAGACGAATTAGGCGGGGCTGATTACGAGGTACTTCCGGATAGAATTGAGGCTGGTACCTATTTGGTAGCGGGAGCGATCACTGGCGGTAGAGTAAAGATTACCCGCGCTCGCCCGAATACTATGGATGCCATTTTAGATAAGCTGGCAGAGGCCGGGGCTAAAATTACCTGCGGTGACGACTGGATAGAACTGGATATGCAAGGCCGCAGACCCAAGGCGGTAAATTTAACTACTGCCCCATACCCGGCTTTCCCAACTGATATGCAGGCACAGTTTACGGCGCTTAATTGTATTGCTGAAGGTACCGGGGTTATCACTGAGACTGTATTTGAGAACAGATTTATGCATGTTCAGGAATTACAGCGTCTGGGTGCGGACATTCAGTTGGAAGGAAATACCGCGATTATTCGCGGGGTAGAGAAACTAACTGCAGCTCCCTTGATGGCTACTGATCTACGCGCTTCGGCCTGTTTAGTGCTGGCTGCACTGGTAGCTAAGGGCGAAACCTCAGTGGATCGGGTTTATCATATTGACCGTGGTTATGAGATTATTGAAGAGAAACTTAGCCAGTTGGGTGCAAAAATCAAACGCATTCAGATTGCTTAATTAGAAATCAGCAGGGTTCTTCAAGTGTTGCGGACGCATCGGCAGTTTCAGTTTTGCACCCACCCGCTGATACGCTACCGTCCGGGATAAATCAACCGTTGCAATTGGGAATTGGCTGCCTGTCCTACCGGTGAGTTGCTGCGAGCGGCTACCTGATAATAAGCAATAGCGGCGTCTCGGTCTCCACGAGCTAGTGCCAGGTCTCCTAAGGCTTTACTGGCTGTTGCAGTCGGTGCCAGTTGTTGGCTGCGTTCAAAGTCTTGTCTGGCCTTCTCAGTTTGCCCTCGGTTGTGCCGTACCAGTCCGCGCCTGAGGAAGGGGTAGAAGTATCCATCATTGCGGCTGATTGCTTGGCTAAAGGCGCGCTCTGCCTGTTTATATTGTTGTTTGTTGATATAGGTATCTCCACGCAGGGAGTAGAATAGCGCCTCTTTGGGTTGCAAGTCTATAGCTTTATTTGCAAGCTTGATTGCGGTTCTAACATCCTTCTTTTGCAGTGCTTTGCGGCCTTCATCGTAAGCTGCGTAAGCTGGTTGCATTTTGTTGAGCCTGGCGATTTCTTGTTGGTAACGCTGTTGCCCTAATTCGCCTCCGGTTGGGAGCTTGGCAGCCATTTTGCGATTGTTTGCCAGTCGTTCAGCGCTTGGGGGATGTGAGGCAAATAAACCATTGAGCCAGTTACTCTTGCCTTGCTCAGAAAGTCGTAAGAAGGTCGCTTGCAGATCAACCGCCCCTTGTGGGTCATAGCCTGCTGCCGACATATACCGCATCCCGTATTTATCCGATTCACGCTCCGCATCTCGGCCATACTTCTGGGTTATCAAAGCAGCGCCAAGGCTAGGCATAAGCATGGCCGCATTGCGGGCCAGATCAGACTCGGCTTTGCTGCCTAAATAGATGCCTGCTGCCATAGCCCCAACCTGACTGAGTACACCGGTGCTTTGGGCTTTAGCCCCGTGGGCAGCATCGGCATGCACTATTTCGTGGCCCAATACTGCGGCCAGTTCTGCTTCTGAATTCAATTCAGTTAGCAGGCCGCGATTGATAGCCATCTTACCGCCCGGCAGAGCCCAGGCATTAGGTGCTGATGAGTTGATTATTTCAATCTCCCAGTCGAGATTACGGCTGGCCTGGGCTGACAAGCGCTGGTTAACTTCCTGGATATACCGGTTCAGGCGCTCATCAAGAATAAAGTCCCCGCCTTGTGCTTGCCGGGATTGATAATACAGTTTATTACCAACCTCTCGCTCCCAGCTTTCAGACATAAAGTTAACTTCATTTTTTCCGGTAACCGGATTAACACTGCAAGCTGCCAGTAGTAGAATAAGTAAAAATATAGATAATAATTTACGCATGCTTAGGTGCCTCTTTAATGGGTGGACAATATTGGCTTGTTGCAGCGGTCCATTTTGGTTACTACCTGTCCGTTAAACTCTAATTGTGTTAACTCCAAAACTACTTTGCGCTTGTTCTCTTTGCCGCTTTCATTGCGTACCACCATATAATCGAAATCTGGTGCCAACCAATTGTATTGATACTTTTTGCGCTTTTTATTGTATGCCCGCTCAACCTTGATTGTTGGCAGGCAACCCAGTGCAGTTTTCAGGTTCTCAGCGGCAATCACCCGATAGTTTTTGGCTTCTATTTGGTCCTTATCCACAATTGAAAGATTTATATCAGTTTGTCCGGTGGCAACAGCGCGCTGTAAAGATAATAGAAATGTAAATGGGTCGTTAGTTCCGGGGATAAGTTCCAGCTTATTATCCTCGCCTTTGGTGCTCACTGTAACTATATTGGCTGGCCAATCAAATGCGGCATCCCAGCGATCATTTTTACCCAAAAATTTGAGGTGATGCTTGAATGTTAAAGGTAGCGGCTGACCCTGATTCCACAGGAACTCGCTGGTTTCTACAGTTTTGGCCCGTAAGAATAGTGCTATACCCCTGACACCATCGGCATTGAGAGTATATCGATAACGATCGTCACCTAATGCTTCCAGGGTTGCCTCCGGAGTGCTTTGTAGTGAGCCGTTATAGGTGAGCTTGAAAGTAGCTGTGTACGGGTTTATTTCAGCAAGGCTATCATCAGCTATCGTCAGTTGCAGCTTAGTCAGTGCCAGCAGCACGCAGATAGCCAGCAGCGGCCAGCGTGAAAGGGTTTTTGTAAGTCTTTTCATCGACTACCAGCATAGCACTTTTGCTCTTAACTGTGTGTTCCCGAAACAACCTTAATGTGGCTACCATTAGCTTGTGTTCAAACGGTTGCAGGCGGGCAGCCAAAGTATAGGCAGTGTCTGAGGCTTGTACAGGTAAGCGAATTTGACTGATAACTGTTCCAGCATCCAGTTCGGCGGTAACGAAGTGAATGCTGGCACCGTATTCAAGGTCACCCGCCGCCAGTGCTCTGTTGTAAGTATCTAGCCCCGGGTATTTTGGGAGCAGGGAAGGGTGTAGATTGATTATTTTATTGGTTAATTGGGCGACCAGGGATGCTCCCAGAATTCGCATAAACCCAGCAAGAATAATCAGGTCTGGTTGGCAACTATCAATTAAGCGTAATAATTCCAAGTCGTAGTGTGCTCGGTCGGTAAAATCGCGGGCCTGGATGCACTTACTTGAAATGCCCGCAGCCTTAGCCACCTTCAAACCCTCAGCCTGAGGTTTGTCACTGATTACGGTGATGATCTCAAGTGGTAATTCAGCGCTATCTCTGGCTTTGATCATGGCGGCAAGATTGCTTCCGCGCCCGGAGATCAAAACTACGCAACGAAGTGGCTTCATGGTGCTCAATCCAGGCCCAGATACTCTATTCCAGGTTCAGAGTTTGCAGTTACAACGCTACCAATAATAGTCGCTGACTCACCCAGACTTATAGCCGACCTACAGACATCTGCTGCCAGTTCTTCCGCAACCACCAGTACCAGTCCGATACCGGAATTAAATGTGCGCAACATTTCCAGCTGTGAAATGTTGCCGTTTTCCTGTAGCCAACGGAAAACTGCTGGTTGTTGCCAGCTATCCAGGTTTATTTTAATTCCGCAGCCTGGGGGCAGCACTCGCACAATATTTTCGGTCAGGCCACCACCAGTGATATGGGCGATTCCGGCAATTGGATATTGTTCCAGTAATTTATGGGTGTTTCTTATGTAAATTCTAGTAGGTGCTAACAGCGCTTCTGCAAGGTTGCTGTCAGTGCCCTCAAGGGGGGCGCTGAGGTCGGCATTACAAAACTCAAGTACTTTGCGAATTAGCGAATAACCATTTGAGTGGGGGCCGCTGCTACCCAGGCCAATTAGAGCAAATCCGGGGCGAATATTACTACCATCTATAAGTTTGGATTTTTCGACTACCCCTACAGTAAAGCCAGCAAGATCG
Source organism: Gammaproteobacteria bacterium (assembly GCA_024275935.1). GTDB lineage: Bacteria > Pseudomonadota > Gammaproteobacteria > Xanthomonadales > SZUA-36 > SZUA-51. The sequence continues at coordinate 12,318 of JAJRYF010000143.1, forward strand.
TACTCGCCTACCGGGTACATACCCGGCATTTCGGCGGTCTCGCCGCCGGTTAGAGCGCAACCTGCCTGTCTGCAACCCTCGGCAATGCCTTCTACCACTGTTGCTGCTTGTTCAATATCAAGCTTGCCACAGGCTAGATAGTCAAGAAAAAATAATGGTTCAGCGCCGCTGGCGAGAATATCGTTTACGCACATAGCGACTAAATCAATGCCAATGGTGTCGTGGCGTTGGAGTTGTCGTGCCAGCATTAGCTTGGTGCCGACCCCATCGGTACCTGAGATCAGGATTGGCTGTTTGTATTTTTCCAGGTCCAGCTCAAATAGTGCGCCAAAGCCGCCAATGCCAGAAATAACTCCGGCCGTACGGGTAGACTTTACGGCAGGTTTTATCCTTTCAACAAAGGCATTGCCGACGTCAATATCAACCCCGGAGGAGCGATAATCAAGGGTTTTTGAGGTGGGTTCTATAGAGCCCTTGTTTTTATTTCCCATTAAGCCTTCCCGGTAACCAAGCTGGAGGTGATTTTCAACTGTTGTATATGGTATCTTATTGTATATTAGAGAATGAAAGTTTTGGGAATGGTTATGCAAAAAGAGCAGGTTTCAACAAGCCGCAGCCGGGGGAATGTGGTGGTGGTCGCTAGCAGAGGCTTTTGCCTATGTGTAGGCGCTGTTTTACTGGGTCTTGCTTACGGCACACTATATGCTCAAGAAATTGACCCCTACACGGTTGAGGTTGAGGTTGCAGCGCGCACGCAGGCAGCATTAGATGGAGTGTTACCCCAGGCTCTGGATGCAGTGCTGGTCAAGCTCTCCGGGCAGCGTCAGGCCTCAGCTATGGGCGCATTTAACGCAGAACTGAAGAGTTGGGTGGAGCGTTATGGGTATCGCAGTTCTAAATTTGCAATTGATGGGGGTGAGCTGAGGAAAGTTTTGCATGCGGTGATCAGTTTCCAACCTGGGCCAGTAAATCATGCCAGGGCCAGCTTAGGCTTGCCTAGCTGGGTGGGGGAGCGACCGCGACTAGCACTTTGGGTTGCGGTAGATTATAGCGGTGAGCGTGAATTTTTGCCGGAAGGGGCCGAATACGCCCGCTTCGTGCTTCAGGACAATGCTTCGCGGCGGGGTGTACATCTTGAGCTGCCGGAGATGGTTGTTGATGGGGAAGTCATCGAGGAGGCTCCAAAGCTGGCCGATATATGGGGTGGGTTCACTGAGCAGTTGAGCCCTTTTGCCCAATCTCTAGGTGCGGATACAACCGTGCTGGCAGCCGCTAGTCACAAGTTAAACGGCTGGCAGGTGCGCTGGAACTTCAAGTCCAAACATGGAGCCGGCTCATTTACTTCAATCGGAACATCACTGGATGAGGCTCTGGGAGAAGGTCTGAATTTGGCTATTGACCAGATTGCAGCCCCCGAGGTAGTGGCGGTGTCCGATCAAGGTCAGTGGCGCGAATCTATTGATATTTTACATTTGCCAGATGCTACCGCATATCACCAGCTTATGGGTATTCTCAGCCAACAGCGATTGGTAAACTCGGTTCAGCTTGAATCTGCCAGCAGTCAGAAGTTGCGACTGATATTGGTGCTTAACACCTCACCGGAGATAGTTTGGGGCGAGCTTGATAGCGAAACCAGGCTAGCATATATTGGTGCCGGTGTCGGTGGGGTTGCCGCTGTATTTGAGTACCAGACTGAGTAGTTTATGTTGCGTAGCTTACCCAATATTTTGACAATATTTCGTATTCTGTCAGTAGCCCCACTGGTTTATTGGCTATTGAACGGAAGCTATTTCTCGGCTTTGATTTTAGCCTTGGTCGCGGGCTTCACAGACCTATTAGATGGCTTGTTAGCGCGGAAGTTTAACTGGACATCCCGTTTTGGTGGGATTATTGACCCGCTCGCGGATAAATTGATGCTTGTGAGTTTAACGCTGGTCTTAGCATATATTGGCGAATTCCCGATCTGGTTAGCGGTGCTGGTATTGCTTAGAGATGTTGTAATTGTGATTGGTGGCGTGGCTTATCAGCGTTGGGTTGGTAAAGTAGATGTATCACCCTTTCGTTTAAGTAAGTGGAATACTGCGTTACAAATTCTGCTGGTATTGTTTGTAATGCTGCGCTTAAACGCATACCAAATACAATTAGCCGGGGTTGAACTTATTGTGACCATAGAGTATCTGTTGATTTGGGTGGTAGCCTTAACTACTGTTCTGAGTGGCCTGCAGTATGTAATAGTTTGGGGTGGCCGGGCTAAGCGGGAAATGCAAATAAAAGCGGAAGCATCTGAGAGGTTGGAGCAATAGTAAATGGCTAGCGGTACACCACAGAAAATGACTGATTCACAAAAATGGTTGATACTGGCAGTTGCTGTAGGACTGGTCTGGTTTTTGCGAGCTTTGGGCCCTGTGCTGACACCATTTGTGGTCTCGGCTATTCTGGCTTATCTGGGTGACCCACTAGCTGACCGCCTGGAAAAGTGGATGTCCAGGGGAATAGCAGTAGCGTTGGTTTTCTTGGTAATGACGCTAGTGTTAGTGTTGATTCTTTTGATCCTCGTGCCGTTATTGGAAAACCAGATAAGTTACCTGATTTCTCAATTGCCGGTATACGCAGACTGGTTGCAAAATCAAGTATGGCCGTGGTTGCAGCAACGCTTTGGCTTGCAGGGTGTGGATCTGGGTGCTGATCAGTTTATGATCCTGATAAAAGAGAACTGGCGGCAAGCTGGTGGAATAGCAGCTTATGTACTCTCCGGTTTGACTCAATCGGGGATGGCATTTTTTGGTTTTATAGGTTTAATGTTCTTGATTCCGGTAATAACTTTTTATCTGTTAAGGGATTGGGACAAGTTGCTTTTAAGGTTGCGCAACTTGCTGCCGCGTTATGCAGAACCAGTGATTAGTAAGCTGGCGGCTGAATCAGATGAAATGTTGGGTGCGTTTTTTCGTGGTCAAATTCTGGTAATGCTGGCTTTAGGGGTTATATATTCTATTGGCTTATCTTTGCTGGGTTTAAAGTTAGCGGTGTTAATAGGGCTTGTGGCCGGACTTTTAAGCATAGTGCCGTATCTTGGTTTTGCAGTTGGCCTGATCGCCGCGCTGATAGCGGTGGTGGTGCAATATGGTGATTTGTTGCATATTTTCCTGGTTCTGGGAGTGTTTGTTGTTGGTCAGTTGCTTGAAGGCATGGTGTTAACCCCATGGCTGGTTGGAGATAGAATTGGCTTGCATCCGGTAGTGGTCATTTTTGCAGTGCTTGCTGGTGCCCAACTATTTGGTTTTATTGGAATGCTGTTGGCATTACCAGTTGCGGCAGTCCTCAATGTTTTACTTCGTCATGTCAGCTACCTATACCGGGATAGTAATTTGTTCGATCGTGAGACTAAGAAAATCAAGCTCGAGAAGCCATGACCGAATCGCCGCAAATTCCATTGTCATTCCGCCCCCGCAAGAATGACAACTTTGAGGATTTTGTGATTGGTGAAAACCAGGTTGCTGTAGCGGCCGTACGGCAGTTAATTGAGCCGACACTGGATAATCCTGCTAGTGTGATTTACCTCAAAGGTGATGCCGGTAGTGGTAAGTCCCTCTTGCTTAATGCTGCTTGTAACCGGGCCCGAGAGCTGGGTCAGTCAGCTATTTATTTACCACTGAAGCATCTATTATCCAAGCCTGCGCCGCCCCGGGAAATCACCGGAGCCGATGTGCTTTGTATAGATGATGTTGAAGCGATGGCAGCTAATGATTCTTGGGAACTGTTTGTTTTTCACTTGCTCAATCAACTGCGCTCCAGCAATACTCGGGTATTATTAGCTGGCAGGCAAGGACCAGAGCACTCAGGCATTGTATTGCCGGATTTGCAATCAAGACTGGCCTGGGGAGAAGTGTTTGGGCTTAAAGTGCTAACCGATATAGATAAAAAAGTCGTTCTGCGGAAGTATGCTAGCGCGCACGGGGTAGAGGTAGTAGATGAAGTATTAAATTATCTATTACGCTATGGACGGCGAGATATGAAGTACTTGCTGGCAACATTAAATGAACTACAGCAAGCAGCATTTTCCAGCAAAAGAGCGCCAACTGTGCCATTATTACGCACTGTAATTAAGCAGCAAAATCACAACAATAAGGAGTAATACTATGCTTAGTAAGTTAGAAATCACCCGTAATTGGCTACCGCGATACACCGGCATGCCGTTAGACAAATTTGGTAAGTATATTCTGCTGACAAACTTTGATTTTTATGTGCATCAATTTGCCAAACAGTTCTCGACTGAAATTTATGGTGAAGGCAGGCCGATGCAAGCAGCCACTAATGGCGATGGCTTAACTATCATAAACTTTGGTATTGGCTCATCTAATGCGGCCACAATTATGGATCTGCTCACAGCCGTTCAACCGCGCGGGGTTTTATTCTTAGGTAAGTGCGGGGGGCTAAAGAAATCTTCGGAGCTTGGTCACTTTATTTTACCTATCGCCGCTATTAGAGGGGAGGGTACCAGTGACGATTATTTCCCCAGTGCAGTGCCAGCCCTACCTTCATTCAAATTACATAAGTTCGTGTCTGACAAAATCCTTGATAAAGATCTGGATTATCGTACTGGAGTGATTTATACCACCAACAGACGAGTTTGGGAACATGACCTGGATTTTCATAAACGCTTGCATGATATGACCTGTATCGGTATTGATATGGAAACGGCAACCATCTTTATAGTTGGTCATTCCAATGAAATTGCTAGAGGGGCACTACTGTTGGTTTCAGATGTTCCCGTCACCCCTGACGGGGTTAAAACTGAAGCCTCAGATACCGCTGTTACCGCTAATTGGGCAGATTTGCATTTGCAGTTAGGTATTGAGGCTATGACTGATCTTGGGCTGAAAGGCGAGAGAATTAAACATTTTCGTTATTAAGTTTGCACTTGCTATACAAGTGGTTTGTATCAACCTGCCGGTGCGTTACGCTTGCGGCTAACACACCCTACAAAAACCATGTATATGTAGGGCGTGTCAAGCGCAGCGGACGCACCGTGAGTTTAAATTCCCGGTGCGGCTTAATGGCTTACTTGAGCTTATATTGCTGCTCAAAGACAATACCTTTATCAGTCAGGCTGGCTTTGAAAAATGTATCTTCGTACATATCCATTGATGCTTTGAAGATTTCCATGTCGGTAGTAGACATGTTCTCTGATTCTGGCATGATTTTGCTGATATGATCCATGAGTTGTACCAAAAGCTTGCTGCTCATTCCGAACGTAAAGAATTCTCCACTCTTGCTCTCACCGCCGCTGAGGAATGGTAGTAGCTGACTATCCATGCCCTCACCAAAAGCTATACCTAGTGCTGAGTCGCTCATAGCTGCCCAAGCAGGCTCTGTTATCGCGGCCATTCCATCGAGTTTCAATACTTCTGGGTCACCACCAGGTGTGAGGTTCATGGCTGCAACGGCAGGTAAGAACATTTGCCCCATGCTGATAAGCATTTGCGGGTTGCTGGTGATGATTGAGAATAAAAATTTACCCTTTGGTATCGGATTCCCCTGGCCCATAATGCTCTCAAGATCAAGCTCATCTACGCCTACATTAAAACCAAAAAGATTGCCCATGAGTGGTGGTAGCGGACGATTCAGCCCCTCGTAGGCGGCAGTATACATAGTATTCAGATGTGCAAGCTCGGCACACTGGTATGGGTTTTGAGTTTTCTCTTTAGCCGTTGCCAATAACCACTCGCGTGCCTTCGCCAAGTTCATGGCAAAGCCAAAGCTGAAGGGGCTGCTAGAATAGCTAGTGTTTAAAACATTGTCGATAGTAAGCTGGTGTAGCTCTGAGGCGGTTTCTTTATCCAACTCAATTGATGCCTTGAGGTGCATCTCTTTGCGGTCAAGCTTACTACTGCCGAAATGAATAAGCGGAACTGTTGCCACCATGGCTGTAATTTCAGCCTCGCAAACCGGGGTAATGGAAATGTCTTGAATTTTAAGTAACCCCCGGAAACTACTAGCTGCACTAGAGTTATCATTAAGGAACAAATTCATGAATTTCTCTGGTTTAAACCAGCCGCTAGAGTGATTTGTGTAACCGTTCTGGCGGTTAAACTTGGCTATTTTAGCACCAGCATCCATTGCATTATCAGGCTTTGACTGCCCGAGTATATTAGCCAGGGCCTCATCGATAAGGTTGCTTGGAATGAGGCCGAAAGATACTTCTGCGGTGCCAATGCTGGCAATTAAGGTGATTTTCTCGTCGCCAACTTGCCAGTACTTCCTGCCATTCATCTCCTTTTCTGCTGGGGTTTCTCCAGCAGCTGCGAATGCCTTGTCTAAGGTGGAGCGTAATGCCTGCGGATCAAGAATACTCATGCGCGCAACTGGAAAAGGTCCAAGTCCATAGACGACTGATTGAGCAGTAGGATCAAGGCCCAGGTTCTTCAAGCCTTCAATACTAAGGTTATCAGCGTATTGATTTAACAACGAGGCTGCAAAGGCTTTAATATCAAAGCTTGAGCCAGTTGTCAGTGCGGTCGACTCAGCACCTGCCTCATCGTCAGTAGTGCTTGCTTTTAGCATTTCATTCAGAAACTCTTGCATATTACCAATCATTGGCTTTGTGCTTGCCAGCGATGCTTCTATCCAGGCCTCAGGCGGTCCCTCTAAAGATGCCATAAGGTATGGAGTATCAGCAGGTACAAAGGCGAATAAATCACTGTTGGTGGTAGCCGCTTTCGGTTCGGCGGCGCTATTATCACTATCACATGAGCTTAAGAAAAAAGCAGTAGACAGGATTAATATATATAGATAGTTTTTCATTTAATTAACCTCTTTCAGATTGGTGTTATAGTGAGGTATAACACTAGGCGCATGCTTTGCCAATATAATAATTGAAATTTAGTCCAAAGCGCAGGGTTGTAAATATCTTTGACAAGCAACTAGAACTACCGCTATTTTGACACACTAGTAGTTATCATAACAGTGCCATTGGTAATTTCTAAGCAGTTAATTCCAGGGCAAGCACCGCCCGCCGTTCCGGGACGGTGAATTTACTTCCTTGCCAAACTACAGTTCCTTAAATACCGCCTCCAGAGTGTCTTTGGCATCGCCAAACAACATCCTGGTGTTATCCAGGAAGAACAAGGGGTTTTGTACTCCGGCATAACCGGTAGCCATGCTGCGCTTGAGGACGATGGTGGTTTTACCTTTCCAGCACTCCAGCACCGGCATACCGCCGATTGGGCCATCCGGGTCAGTCAGGGCTGAAGGGTTGACGATGTCATTGGCACCGATCACGACTGAAACATCCACATCCGGGAAGTCAGCGTTAATTTCATCCATTTCATAAACTATATCGTAGGGCACATTAGCCTCTGCCAGCAACACATTCATATGTCCTGGCATTCTGCCAGCTACCGGATGAATGCCGAAGCGAACATTAACTCCCTTATCACGCAGTTTTTTGGTGATTTCATTAACCACATGCTGGGCCTGAGCAACCGCCATTCCGTAGCCGGGAATAATCATCACCTCTTTAGCAGTTTCCAGTAAGCCGGCGGTTTCTTCTGCTCCTATTTCAACGATTTCGCCTTGGTCTTCATCGCTAGCTGCGGTAGCAGTTCCGCCACCAGTACCGAAGCCACCGGCAATAACCGCCAGGAACTTACGGTTCATAGCTCGGCACATTATGTAACTGAGGATTGCACCGCTAGAACCAACCAGCGCACCAGTAACAATCAGCAGGTCGTTACCGAGCATAAACCCGGTTGCCGCCGCCGCCCAGCCAGAGTAGCTATTGAGCATGGAAACCACGACTGGCATATCTGCGCCGCCAATGGCCATTACCATATGGATACCAAACAACAGGGCAATTCCGGTCATAATCATTAGCGGTACAAGGCCATCACCTGCCGCTGATTGCTGTACAAACTCATAACCAAACCAGATGGCTGCCAGCAACAGGGCCAGATTGAACCAGTGGCGAGCAGGTAGGGTCAAGGGTTTGCCACCAATCCGCCCGGATAACTTGCCAAAGGCAATCACCGAGCCGGAAAATGTAACCGCGCCAATTAGAACACCTAAATAGGTCTCAATATCATGGATGGTTTTCTCGACCCCCTCAAGGTGACCTGATGAACCCATAAAGTTGGCAAAGCCCACGGTAACCGCAGCGATTCCCACTAGACTGTGCAAAATTGCCACCAACTCTGGCATCTGAGTCATTTGCACCTTGCGGGCGGCTAGCAACCCGATGGCAGCACCAATGACCAGGGCCCCTAGCAAGAGCGCGTAATGCTGGGTAACTACCCCCAACACTGTAGCTACCAGGGCAATGGTCATGCCGATGATGCCGTACCAGTTACCGCGCCTGGCGGTTTCTTGATTTGATAGTCCACCCAAGGCAAGGATGAAAAGAATAGTCGCAATGATATACGACACTGTAAGTACTCCAGCATTTATCATAGCGATCTATCTCCTGAACATTTCTAACATACGACGGGTAACAGCAAAACCGCCAAAAATATTGATACTGGTGAGCAGTACCGTGCCTGTGGCTATCCACATTATCAGCTCGTTGTCAGAGCTTATCTGGACTAACGCCCCGATGATGATAATGCTGGATATCGCATTGGTTACACTCATTAATGGGGTATGCAGGGCAGGGCTTACATTCCAGATAACCATATAACCTATAAAGCAGGCTAATACGAAGACCGTGAAGTGAGCCATAAAGGAAGCCGGGGCAACCGCGCCCATTCCCAGTAGGGCAGCGGCTGCCAGCAGGGTGGCTATAAGTGGTCCCATATTTGATTTTTTCTTCTCTACCGCAGCTTCCTGGGCTGGAATTGCTGCTACTTTCTTGCGTGCCGGTGCGGCGGATAGTTTGGGTGTTGGCGGTGGCCAGGTGGTTTGCCCATCTTTACACACTGTTGCTCCGCGAATTACTTCATCGTCCATATCAATATTGATTTGGCCGTCTTTCTCAGGGGTTAATTCGGTCAATAAATGACGCAAATTGGTGGCATAAAGTTGGCTCGACTGCGCTGCCATTCGGCTGGGCAGGTCGGTGTAACCAATCAGGGTAACGCCGTGATGATTAACAACTTTGCCCGACTCGGTAAGTTCGCAATTACCGCCTTGTTCGGCCGCCAGATCCACTACAACGCTACCATCGCGCATGGATTCTACCATCGCTGCAGTAATTAACCGTGGTGCTGGTTTGCCTGGGATCAGGGCGGTGGTAATAATGATATCTACCTCTTTGGCCTGGTCTGCAAACAGTGCCATCTCAGCTTTGATGAACTCCTCGCTCATTACCTTGGCATAGCCGCCTTCACCGGAACCGTCTTCATCATCAAAGTCCAGCATTAAAAATTCAGCATTCATGCTTTCAATTTGTTCCTTGACCTCAGGGCGGGTATCAAAGGAGCGTACAATCGCTCCCATTGCGCGAGCTGCACCAATCGCGGATAAACCGGCAACCCCGGCTCCAATAACCAACACTTTCGCTGGTGGCACCTTGCCGGCGGCAGTGATCTGGCCGGTAAAGAAACGCCCAAAATGCTGGGCCGCTTCAACAATAGCCCGGTATCCGGCAATATTTGCCATCGAGCTGAGGGCATCCATTTTTTGCGCTCTGGATATTCTTGGAATGCTATCCATAGCCATGGCGTTAACCCCTTTGTCGGTTAACAGTTTAAGCATTTCAGGGTTTTGTGCCGGCCATAAGAAACTGATCAGAGTCTGGCCTGCGCGTAAGCGGTTGACTTCTTCACCTTCAGGGCCGCGTACTTTAAGAATAATATCGGCGTCCTTCCAAATAGTATCTACATCAGCGATACTGCAACCAGCATCCCGATAAACCTCATCTGAGTAGTTTGCCTGAATTCCTGCTCCGGATTCAACGGCTACATCGAAGCCCAGCTTGATCAATTGGCTGGCTACATCAGGGGTTGTTGCAACCCGCATTTCACCTGGAAAAATCTCCCTCGGTACACTGATTCTCATATGTCGCTCCATAGTAATTATGATTGGTTGATGAAGGTCTCTTTTAATGCTCTTTAATATCGGTAGTAATAATTGCTTTAATGTTAGCAGAGTATACTACCCTAATCTCAAATACAGAACCGCTGTAATCCCCAATCTCGTCACCCCGGAAATGCGAATAGCATTATCCGGGACCTCATGCGGTTTAGCTTCGCCTTAAAGTGCTAGCACGCATCACTAGATACCGAGTCAAGCCCGGCATGACGGTGGTTAGAGTTCGCTATCCCGGAACGAGGGGGGTTAGCGATGGTTAGTTGATATGACCACGGTCAAATGTTTCGCGCAACGAATTGAGCCTGTCTTCACTCCCAATATCGAACCAACAACCGGTATATTTTTCGCCACTAATAACTTTCCTCACCATAGCCTCTCGTAGCAACGGTGCTAGGCGGAAATGATCGGATTGCTGCGTAGCAAATAACTGCGGATTATAAATGCCAATGCCACTAAAGGTTAAGGCTGCTTCGCCACCGTCAACCAGCAAACCATGGTGCAGGCTAAAGTCACCCTCTAAATGGTGCGCGGGGTTCTCAACCACTATCAGATGCGCCCCGGAGCAATGGTGATTGCGGAGTTTGTATAAGGGGTAGTCGCTCCAGATATCGCCGTTAATTACTAAAAAAGGAGTTTTTCCCAATAATGGCAGGGCTTTTAATATGCCACCGCCGGTCTCAAGGCCGCCTTCGGGCTCGTGGGAATAATGAATATTTACCCCCCAGCGTTTTCCGGTTCCGACAAAGCTTTGAATTTTTTCCCCCAGATGCGCCAAGTTTATTACCACTTCGCGGAATCCAGCGCAGGCTAGGTGCTCTAGGTGCCATTGCAGTAATGGTTTGCCGCCAACCTCAAGCAACGGTTTGGGGGTGTGGTCTGTGAGGGGTTTCAGTCGTTCTCCACGACCTGCTGCCAGAATCATCGCACGCATCAATTTAGCTCTATATCTGGTTGAAATTCGGGTTGCTCAAGTAGATCGGATAAATCTGCAAGCTCAGGGTATCTGCGTAAAATATCCAGACTATAATCCCAGAAGCGCGGTAGCATTTGCAAGTAACCGGATTTATGATCGCGGTAGTGCAGCCTGGCAAAAATGCCAACTACCTTAAAGTTGCGTTGCAGAGCCATCCAGTCACATTGTCGCTGCCACTGCGTCGCCGTGACATCTAGTTGTAGTTGTTCACGAAACTGCTCACACCAGCGCTCTATTCGTTCGCGTGGCCAGCTTATATAGCGATCCCAGAGCAAGGATGCCAGGTCATAGCTGATTGGGCCAAGAACAGCATCCTGATAGTCGATAATCCCAGGGTCATTGGTTGCAGTTTTCAGTAAATTGCAGGAATGGAAGTCACGGTGGACAAAAACCTGAGGCTGTTGCTGCGCGGAATCAATTAACAAGGCACAGCATTGTTCCCAGATTAGTTGTTCGGAAATAGAAAAAGGGCGGCTTTTATGTTGAGTCAGATACCAGTCAGGAAATAAATCGAGTTCAGTTTGCAATAAATCGCGGCTGTATACGGGTAAACCCTTATAGTAGACATTTTGGGCAAGATTCTGCAGGGCTACAAATAAGCTTTCAAAACAGCTATCGGCATTAGCGCTGGAGATTAACGGTTGATAGAGTTGATCACCAAGGTCTTCAAGTAGCAAAAACCCGTGCTCAAGGTCGGTCTGGAATATCCCTGGCGCATGCAGCCCAGCATCTCGCAGGCGTTTGGTGACATCAATAAAAGCCCTGCAGCCTTCTTTATCTGGTGGTGCATCCATCATCACCCAGCATCCAAGCTCGGTTTGCAGGCGATAGTATTTCCGGAAACTGGCGTCACCAGCGACCATGGAGAAATCTATCTGTGCAGTTTGCAGCCATTGACTAGCTAGCTGTTTCATCTGCCGGGTACGGGGGGTATCGAGGATCAAAGTTTTCCTGAGTCTGGTGGCGCAGCAATTATTGTACTTGGAAAATGAAGGCTTAGGCAATCATTAGATTTGTATTCCACTGAGGTTGAGCTAGTCTATAATATCCGCTAGATAACCTGCAAAACGAGGAAGAACGAATGCGAATACTAATTGTAAGCCTGCTCTTGTTACTAGCTGCGGCAGCGAATTCACAGACTGTCCCGGAGGCCGTGCAAGAGGCTATGCAATGCATGGAGTCAATCGACCAGGAGGCCATGGAGCAACTAGCCGCTGAAGGCGAGATGATGGCTGATAAGATTAAAGCTCTGTGTAAACAGGGAGATGAAGATGGAGCCAAGAAAATAGGGGTGAGCTACGCTTTAGAGATGATGCAGCACGAAGTACTGCTGGAATTACAAAGATGCGGGGAAATGATGAAGCAGGCAGTGCCAAGCATGGAAATGCCGGAAATGCCGGATGCCGAAACTATTAAGGCCGAGGCCGAGAGTATTTGCGATAATTTATAGGCGCAACTAAGGCTGTAGCTTGTCTTCTGACTTCTTATGTATAATCAACTATTAATTGTAAACAAGGATCAATAATGAAATTTGCGAGATTACCAATAATTATAACTATGCTGGCTTCTGGCTTGCTATTAAGTTCAGCAGTATTTGCTAAAAAGCAAGATCTACCCCTAGTAACTGAAGATGGTCTTGAGTTAATAAAGGGGACCAAGCTGGCAGTGGTTTATGCTAAGCCGGGTGCGAGTTTGGCTTCTTATAAGCGGATCCGCTTGGTCGAGCCGGCGGTGGCTTTCCGCAAAAACTGGGAGCGTGATCAACGCAGCAGTTCTATCAATCGAATACGTATATCTCCAAATAAAATAGAAGAAATCAAGGGTAAGCTCGCCGCTGAGTTTCATGAAACATTTGTGCTGGTGTTGGAAGAGTCCGGGTATGAGTTGGTAGGTGATAATGCAGAAGATGTAATGACTGTCAGGCCTGCTATTGTCAACCTGGATATCACAGCACCAGATGTGAATAATTTTGGTCGAAATTATACTTATGTTGCTTCAGCCGGAGAAATGACTTTATATCTAGAGCTTTACGATTCAGTTACTGGAGATTTGTTTGCCAAGGCAATCGATCGCAGAGAGGATGTTGGTTTTGCCAGTTCTTATACTTGGTCAAATTCTTCAACCAATAAAGCTGCAGCGCAGAAAATCATCAGGGGTTGGGCAGATATTCTGGTAAATGCTCTCAATGAATCTAAAGCGGCAACAGCGAACTAATATTGAGAAGTATTGACATATTACCTGCTTGAGAATGGCTATTCTAACTTGACTGATAAATAAATATAGAACATATATTAGCTATATATAAGAGCTTAGCTGGGTAATGCATATTTTGCTTTATAGTAAGAAAGCTTGCTCTTGTGTTTCCCAAGCGAACAATTCCTGTTAGTATATTCAGCCCTCAGTTGAAATGAAACGGTATTCATTATGTTTGATAAACGCAAAGACGCAAAGCAAGGAAGCTTGAACTCTAACGAGAGTGCTGTGGTTAGAAGCGAAGATTCGGTTGCATACAATACTAGCCGGAATACGGCTGTGATTGGCTCTGGAATTAAAATTAATGGTGACATCAGTGGTGATGAAGATCTAGTGGTTAAAGGCCAGGTAGACGGAAAAATCACTTTAAATGCCAATAAAGTAGAAATTGATAATAGTGCTAATGTGACTGCTGATATCAGTGCCAAAGAAGTAGAAATCATTGGTAATGTTAAGGGTGATATCACTGGTAATGAAAAGGTTCTTATCAAGAAATCCGGCAAAGTGCAGGGCAATATTATCGCGCCACGGGTAATTCTTGAAGATGGTGCTGTATTCAAAGGCAGCATTGATATGAACCCTGTAGCTGCGGTAAAAGAAGTGCCGGTAGCCGCTGATACTAAAAAGGCTCATGTGCAGCCGGTCGCTAAAAAAGAAAGCAGTCTCGGCCTGAACTAGGCAAGTATTTAAGTATAGAGGCTCGAAATATGAGTGCAGAAGTTACTGCAGATGAGTTGCTGCCGCCAGTATTAGGCGCGTGGGAGCAAAAAAGCCAGTTACTACCTTTGGTTTTTGGCAAGCTTCAATTAGATCGCAAGCTTACAGTGCTCGAAGTTGGTTCAGCCAGCTCTAGCACTGTAGAGTTCTTTTCTCGGTTTAACTGCCGGCTGCACTTTGCCGACCTGTTTTACTCGGATATTTTGCAAAACCCAACTAAATTTAACAGCCAGGCTAAATTAACTGCTGCTTTTGAGAAGGCTTTTGACTTCCCACTTGGAACCAAGCTGGATCTCTGTTTATTTTGGGACTTGTTTAATTATCTGGATGCCAAGCAAATGGCGGCATTTTGTACTGCTATTAAACCTTACCTGCACTCAGGAACTCAGGGCCACGGCTTTGGTTTAAGAAATAATGCAGCGAGCCTAAGTAACTATCAATACGCAATTAAATCTACAGATGCTTTGGTGGTCTCACAGCGTCAAACTAAGCAAACCACGCTGTATCCACTTCCACAGGGCAGGCTCAAAGAGCAGCTGAGCTGTTTCTCAATTGGGCGTGGCTTATTACTAAAAGATGGCCGTCAGGAAATGTTGCTGAGCAGTCCGCTTTAATTTTTAGGTAAGCTCGACAAGCTGTTATCTGCCAGCATTTGTAGCTACAATTACGGTATGTTCAGGTTCGTAAGCTTAAAACAAGTTAGCAAAAATCACCCAAGATGTTGGCATGACGCTTAGGTATCTGCTTGGTGGTGTTATTCTTATTTTGGGGTTGTCCCCGGAGTCGCTTGTGGCCAAAAATGGTGCGGGGACAAGCAGCCACAAGCAGGGCAACCACGAGGGATTGCCTTTACGGGTGGCTGTGGCTTCAAATTTTTCTCCCACTGCGCATAAAATCGTGACTTCTTTTGAGGCTGGAACTAACGCTAAAGTTAGCATTAGCAGTGCTTCTTCCGGTAAATTATATGCCCAAATAAAACAAGGCGCACCATTTGATGTGTTTCTATCGGCGGATGCTATTCGCCCTGATTTGTTGGTTAAAGAAGGCTATGCTGTAGCAGCCAGTAACCGGGTTTATGCTCATGGGCGGTTGGTGTTTTGGGTACCAGGAGTGAGTGGAAATGAATCTACTTGTCGGCAGCTTTTGTACTCCGGGCAGTTGACTCGTGTAGCGATGGCCAATCCGGATGTTGCCCCTTATGGATATGCTACCAGGCAAACTCTGACTGCTTTAGGGCTGAAAAACCCAGTTTTTACACTTATTTTTGGGGAAAACATAGGGCAGACCTTCGCTTTTATACATGCTGGTGGTGTAGCTGCCGGATTTATTGCTGCATCTCAATGGCAGCTAAGTAACCGTTCCGGCTGTGCCTGGGAAGTTGGTACTCAATACCATGCCCCAATAGCGCAACGCGCGGTGCTACTTAATCGGGCTAGCAACAACGCCCTTGCGCGACGGTTTCTGGATTTTCTTCATTCAAGTAAAACGCAGGCAAAAATCAAGGCCTCTGGTTACCTGCTCGGGGATCAATAATGGATTGGTTTCCCGGGGCCGGACCCTTATTGCTAACTGCCAAGTTAGCCGCAATAACAGTAATTGGCTTACTAATAGTAGGCACGCCACTGGCCTGGTGGCTGGCTTTGGGTGTCCAGCAGAATAAAAGTCGCTGGCATGGTTATGTACGGGTAGTAGTAGAGGCCTTGGTGGCTTTACCGCTGGTGCTGCCACCAACGGTGCTGGGTTTCTACCTGCTTATGGCGATGGGGGCCAATGGCACTTTGGGACAATGGTGGATTGGGCTTACTGGCGAACCATTGGCGTTCAGTTTCACCGGTCTAGTTATTGCTTCAATGATTTACTCGCTACCATTTGTAGTGCAGCCACTAAGTAATGCGTTTCAGTCTATGGGGCGTGATTGGATGGAAGCGGCCTGGTCGCTGGGAGCTAACCGCTGGCAAACTTGGTTGCGGGTAGTGGTACCACATTGCCGGGCAGGGTTTCTTACCGCTACAGTTTTGGGCTTCGCGCATACTTTGGGGGAGTTTGGGGTGGTCTTAATGGTTGGCGGTAACATTCCTGATGAAACCAGGGTGGTATCTATTGCGGTATATGATTTGGTAGAGTCTATGTCCTATGGGGCAGCACACAAGCTATCACTTATTTTATTGGGTTTCTCATTCCTGATTTTGATACTTGTTTACGGCTTTAATCGGCGCTGGAGCAGGCTCTGATGTTGGTCTGTGATATTAGTTTAAAGCGCGATGAGTTTGAGCTGAAAATGGCTTTTGAACATAATGGTGCTGGCGTTGTTGGTTTGTTTGGACCCTCTGGTTGTGGTAAAACCAGCTTTCTACGCGCACTAGCTGGGCTAGAGCCTGCAACCAAAGGTCGGATAGTGGTAGCAGGACAAACCTGGCAGGATGACCGCGCCGGGATTAACTTGCCACCCTGGAAGCGTCGTTTAGGTTTGGTATTCCAGGAACACCGCTTATTCCCACACTTGAATGTTAAAAACAACCTTTTATTCGCCAGTAAGGTTCGCCGCCTGAGTAAAGCTCAATATAGTTGGCCTGAAGTTCTGGAGCTTCTAGATCTACAGACATTGCTGGAGCGCAAGCCTGGACAACTTTCCGGCGGTGAGTCCGGGCGAGTTGCAATCGGCAGGGCGTTACTAAGCGACCCGGATATATTGCTTTTTGACGAACCTTTAAGCGGTCTCGATGCCCCTCGGCGAGCAGCAATTTTGCCCTACCTTGAGCGCCTACACGAGCAAACTAGAATCCCGATGCTTTATATTAGCCATCAAATGTCAGAGATGCTACGCCTCACAGACCGAATGTTAATGCTATCGGCAGGCAACATTACCGCCGATGGTGTTACCTTGGAGCTGGCGTATCAATTAGACACTAACTTGCTAAGTATCCTGGAAGTTGAGTTACTCCACTGGGATCAACAAAGTTGTATCGCCTCGGTACAGAGCGGGGCTGATGTACTGCGAATATGGTCCCCGCAGCGACCAACAAGCAAGCACTTCAGAGTGCTGGTAGATGCCCGCCAGGTAGTGCTAGCTACGCAATTGCTGGAGCATAGCTCGTTACTCAATCAGCTGGCTTGTAAAGTTGAAAAAGTTATTCCGGGAGATGATGGCCTCTGTTTGCTGAACCTCGTAGGTCAAGGTTGGAAGTTAAAATCACAGATTAGTCTGCTTTCATTACAGAACTTTGGACTTATAGTAGGCGATAAAGTTTACGCTGGGGTTAAAGCGGTTATCTTGAAGGGTAACTAGCAAGGCTGCGGAACTGGGGCTTCAGTCTCGGCAGTGTGTAGGCGGGAGTGAAGTCCCGCTTTCGGTAGGTTGAGGGGCATCTTGTATCTCGGTGGTGATGGGTCTGTCCAGAGTTGGCGCTGTTCTGGTCTCTGAGTAGGCTTTAGGGCACCTCTATTAATTCAATGAACGCGCATCTTGAGTCCAAAACCCGTCGCTTCTGGGTTGTAAAACTTGTCAATAGCATGCTATTAACTGCATTTCACGCCTTGAATCGACAAGTTTTGAATCTCAAGCTGACACATCCAGAATTAATAGAGGTGCCCTTTAAGTATTAGCTTTCTGCAAACTCGTTTTTTTATTACCAGGATTACAGTTACATGCGGAGCCAATGCCGCAAAATCCGGAAGTGTAGCTGGCTACCCCAATGTCCCCACATACCCACTTACATAGTCCCATGGTCAAGGAGTTAATGGCTATACCAGCAATAAAGAACAGAAAAATCCCACCAATAACAAGGCGCTTCCATGAGCGTGGTTTTTCGTCTGCGCTTTTTGATTGTGATGATGCGGTAGGTATTTCTAAGCCAAGCTCGGCGTTGTGATCTGAGTCTTGCTTTGGCATTTGTAGTTACTCCTTTAGTTTCCAGATGGAAAGTTGCGTGATCCCGGAGCTAGTTTACTAGAATTTACTTGGTGAACAAATATATTGATACCGCAATACTGTCACTTTGATAATAAGTACATTGATATCAGTGCGCCGTTATAGGCACTATGAAAGATAATGGGCGACCAAAGTGTTTTATTTTTGATATACAACCAGCACAATATTAGCGAAACAAAGAAGTATGATATAGAGCGGAATAATTGCCAGGGTAGATCCACTTCAACAAAGCCATGTATACTTGCAAATACAGCAGATATCAGCACTGAGCCAAGAATTGGTCTAGCTCGTTCTACAAAGAATCGTAACACTACTCCGCGAAACAAGAGTTCTTCTACCAATGGTGCTAACACCACTGCTAGTAAAAGCAAAGTTGGTGTATCAAGCATGTCGAACACATTCATTTCTTCCGGTTTTTGCCAGGGGTATATTTGTTCGAGCATGGTGCTGAGTAGAAACATAACCAGCACATATGCGAATGCGATTAATGCCGGATAAAGAAGAGACTTTTTTCGGTCAGTAATTGGAAAGGCAAATGTTTGGCGCAGTAGTTTTTGTCGCCAAAGAGCAAATATAGCGGCTAACCCTGCTATTATCATAATTCCGTACACTAATAATATCAGCATGAAGTTTAGATTAAGCAGGTTCAGGGTGTTTGACTTAAAATCGGTATTACCCTGGTAGCTGTTTACGCCAAATGGCCTCAAGGTCTTAAATACTCTAAAGAGCATACGGTCGTCGTCAATGGATCTGCCGATATAGTGCCCGAGTGCGATTTCCTCCCGACACTCCAGCGATGGCGCTTCCACACAGGGGCTGATTAAAGTGCACGATTCTGACCCCTTGAGCACCAAACGAGCAGCTGCCTGCATTTTGCTGCCAGTGCTGGTATCTTCACACTGTAATGGTGAAGGGAATATATAGGTTTCGTGTAGGGGGATATTAGCCACAAAAACTATAAAAGCAATGATAATTACAAAATACACAGCGGCATAGTTTAGAACAAAGGCTTTTAGGCTTATATTTCTGTGTGCAGATGACATACTTCTTCTCTCAAATTTACCGGCTAGCTTCACTAAGGGGCATTAGGGCAAGGGTTTAGGAGCTTCAGATTTATTCTGACTGTATCGGCTTATGATCCTGTTCCGATTCGAGATGCGGGCACTTCTGAATAGCTCAGAGGTGCCCTTTTGTAACGATCCCTTTAATTCATTATATCAGGCTGGCACTCACATGTTACACTTAGGCCACAGGCACCGCTACTGAAAGAAGCCACACCGGCTGTACACATAGCAGAGCACGCATCAAAAGCACGGCTTACTCCGCTAGCGCATGCGGTTGCGGCTGCGCCTATCAGGGTTACGATTGCTCCTCCTACACACGAAGGGCACTGTAATGACGGATCATCTCCAACTTTTGATTGCAACATTTGCGTATTCTTGCCACCAAGGGCGAGGTCTTGCGCTACTGTAGCCAGTTGGTCATTGCGGGTAAGAAAAATGGTTTGCTGGCCATCGGCGATGTGGGTTATGGTGTTTTTGGTCATACCATTTCCCATATCTATGGCAATAACATTAGCAAATACCTGTCTCCCGAATGCAGTTGACTGTGATAACTGAAATCTAACGCTACCATTCTCATCCTGAATCATATTCTCAGGTTTGATGTCATTAAGAATAGGATTTTCTACCAGATTGGTATCAAAGCGTAATATCGGGATTTCGGTTTCATGGCTTGTATCCCAACCCTCAATAGAAATATTATTTTCAAATACTCCCTCAGTTGCATTGGAATAACCGGCAGCTGATAGCAACATAATAAAAATAACCAGGAAGAATGAGTTGAAACGGAACAGTGGTTTTTTTAAACTATGTAAACTATGCCTGCGTGTTGCGTGTTGCGTGTTAATGGTTTGCATTTGTATATCTCCTTTTAAACATTAAAGTTTAGTTCCAAGTTAAATGGATAGACACGGCCCCCTCGTACCGATCTCATTAATGTCACATCACAGCTCTCTCTGAGATGTGTTTATAAAATTAACAGCTTTTTTAAAAGCTGTCAATGGGTAAATTTACTCTTTGTTTGTAGGAAATACACTGCCCGTTCAGACTCATTTATATTGGACAAGGCAGCTATTGACGCTGATACCGATAAAGCAGTATAATTACCAGCAGAGGCCTCTCACACCACGCAATTGGAGCGGAAATGTCATGCCTCTTATCCTCTAAAAAGCATCTGTTTAGGTGCTTTTTGCATTTAAAAGTCGGCGTTTTTACATTGAGACTAAATACGAGCGAGTTTGATTTGGTCTTTGCAGTTAGCGGTGCGCTCATATTCAAAAAATAAGTACCAAAGGATTTTACGTCAACGCAACTATGGAAGCCTGAGGATGTGTATATTGATCAGAGCCTCCCTAAAGTTGTAGGTATTTCTAATTGAGCAACTATAAAACCCTAGTAGATGTTCTTATCAAAGATGAACTGGCAGGAGTCCCAAGGCACGAACAAGTGTTATTTCTTGGGCAGACCCCTGAATACTTGGTTAAGCGTGCAGGGTTTCCTGACCTGAACTTGGCAATAAAAAGTAGCGTGATTATCAAGTCGTGCTTTGATCACGGGATAGCCAATTCATTGCTAAAGAGAGTCCCCGAGATAATCTTGAAGCCCAAGTGTGTATTTAGATCAGCAAATCCCGAGCTAACAGACTCCGTTGTAGTTTTGACTTTTGAAGTCAAAGGGGCATCGCCAATTATTATACCAATAAGACAAAACCAACAGGTAGGCCGTAATAGCTACTTCAATCTGGTGTCGAGTATCTATGGAAAGGATGGGCCAGATCCGTTTGAGAAGTGGAAAAATCTGGGCTTTTGATTTGGTCTTCGAGGGATGGTTCATATTTGTGAATTCATGGGAAATATAAAATGTCTAAGAATTTACGTACTTTAAGCCAGCGCACCGGGCTAAAAAACAACTTATTTGAAGCACTGCAAGATGCTGCAGGGCAAAAGGGTGCGCCTGAACTGAGTGAGCTTGAGGCGTTATCTGCGAAATTGAATATAGGTTCTGCTGCGAGCTATGCCAGCGCCAGTTTTTATGATTTTCTTAACGCCGATAATAAGGGCAAACGCGAGTGGGTTTGCAAAGGTACTGCGTGTTGGTTGAATGGTAGTAGCGAGCTTGCTGCC
>JAJRYF010000144.1 GCA_024275935.1 Gammaproteobacteria bacterium
CAAGCCCAATTTCTATCGTTCCTTTTGACGGACTGTGTTTAATTGCATTTGAGAGTAGGTTTAGAATAATTTTTTCGAAATGATCTTCATCAAAATCTATTATTACGCTTTCTTCAAATCCCACAGTTTCTATGGTTAACCCTAATTCTTGTATTTGGAATTCGAACCGAGAAATACAGCGCGTTAAATTGTTGACAATTTCTACTCTAACTATTTTAACAGGTAACTCTCCAGCCTCTAATCGATTAATATCGGTTACTTGACCCAGGAGGTCTAATAGATGCAAATTGTTCCTTAGCGCAATTTCTAAATAGCGTTCGTTTTTTGGATCGAGTAACACTCCGCTTGACTGTATTTCTTTTAGCGGCCCGATTGATAGCGAAAGTGGAGTTCTAAATTCATGGGCAATATTGATAAAAAAATTACTTTTAGCCTCATCCAGCTTTAACAACTGACTGTTTTGCTCATTTAGTTGTAAATTTTGCTGCTCGATTGTTTTTGTTCTTTCCAATACTAGAGACTTGAGAAGTTTAGCGCGCGCAACAACTCGCTTGTTGCGACAGGTAAAAAAAACGGTGCTCAATAAACCAATAAGAATAACACTTGTCAAGACAAGCAGAAGCTGGCCCCACCAAACTTCTGTAAAAAACGGTTTTCTATTCAGGCGGAACCTAAGTGGCGGGGAGAGATCGATTGGGTTTATGCGGTACTGAACTTCAAAATTTTGAATATTCGGCTCAATGTTGGTCAATTCAATGCTCGCTTTTCGCCGCCAGTTGGTCCAAGTTTCACTTCCTAAACGATAACGAAACAGAGTATTTTGTGAGTGCTGAAATTCGGCCGAAGTGAAAGTTATCCTTATAGCATTTTGATCTTCCTTTAATTCAATGTCGTTTTGATCTGTCTCAAAGTCTGAGTTAGAAAACAATACATCACCACTGCCAAGCATTTCTACTTTAGTGAGAACAGGGGCTTTAAGCTTAACTTCCTCAGTAGCTATGTTAGTGTTGTATCGAACGATCAAATCCTTACCATTGATCCAAATGATTCCATCAGTTGATTCGTATATTCCCAGGGTAAACTGTAACCTCAACTGGTCGAAAGCTGACAGATCGATTTGATACTGCTCATTGGGTAGAAGCGATAGCATTCCAACTCTATTCATATCATGGCTTTCATCCCAAGACAAAAACCAAGCGCGATCTTGTTTAGACTGATGCAAAAACATAAGCCAGCGGATATCGGCTTCATTCCAGTTTGCAACCTTCGAGTAACTAAGCGACTGCTCATCAGCTGTCAGAGATAGTACTTCGCCGCTACCAGAACCATTGTTAAACAGTATGTCATTTCCAAGGCGAAATACATTAGCAATAGTTGACGGCTTAGCGACCGGATAGTCTAGTGCCCGAACACCCACATTGGGCCAACTATCAAGATTAGAAATTAAGAAAAATTGGCCGCTAGATGTACCAACCCAAAGATCACCTTTTGAATCCTCAACCAGTGAATAGATCTTTTTCGTCATCTCAGGAGTGATTCCATTATACTCCCATTTACCATGCTTTTTAAGCAACTGAATAAGCCCACTTTTACTAGCTACATAGGCAATGTTAGAGGAAAGACGAGAGCGAATAATTTGACGCGCATGCGTCCCAGAGTTTGTTTTTTCACCTAACAGACTTGAGTGGCTAATATCTTTGATTTCATTATTAAAAAGAGATGCAACCCCACTACTATGGCCAATCAATAACTCTCTCTCATCTGGCATAAGTGAGAGCAGATAAGTGTTTTCGTTAATGTTCGATTTTTTAAAATAAGCTTGCTCGGCGGGGCTGTCAGCAGGTATCAATTCGAATAAACCCTCTAACGCAGTGACATAAACTTTGTCGTTATAAATAGCAGTACTGGTGCTAATCGAATACTCCGAAGAGTTAGAAAAATAACTTAATGGAGAGTGAAGCTCCACTCTTGAAATGCCATTTGAGGCACTGGCAACCCATAAATTATTCTCTCGATCAAGGAAAAGTTTATTGATATTGTTTGAATGCAGTCCGTGATTGTTATTATAGAATCGTTTTAGCTTTCCATCGAGTGACAATATTGCGACACCACCCTTTTCAGTACCCAGGGCCATACTGCCTAGCGTATAAGGAATGATATCGTTGATCCAGTTTTCCTGTTGCCATTGCTCAGTTTCAGTTGCTATTGGTAGTAAATTATTGTCTTGGTTGAGATGGAAAAGGCGCGTTTGTGTGTAGGCTACAATGTAATTATCGTCAAGCTTAGTAAATCCTATAATTGGCTCTTCTAGTTGTTCAATTAGCACAGAGAGCTTTTCTGTAGCAGGGTTAAAAGAGTATAACTTTTTATCTTTGCTAGCAATTAGGACTGTTAGGTCTTTATTCGCAATGAGATCAAGTGGGTTGACGGCTTTTTTTATCCATCGAAGACCTTTTTGTTTATTGTAGTAAAATAAGTGGGAATGAGATGCGAAATACACCTCGTGACCAATAATCTTTACAACTAAAATACCAAGTGAAAGATCCGGCAATTTGGGGACATTATCACTTAAGGAAACAAAACTCCAATGCCCTTTATTGTCTGCGACAAAATATCCAATTTGACCGCTCGTTCCAGTATAGATTTTACCATCCTTAGCTAATGCAAAATCTCTAAAGCGACGCTGATCACCATGCTTGATGACCTCCCAAGAATTTCCGTTGTAGATTAAGATTCCTGTGCCATTACCGACGTAAACATATCCCTTATTGTCTTGTTTGATAGAGTAGTTTTGAGGGTTGCCCGCAATCTTTACTGTGTCAAAATGTTGCGCGAACGGCCTACCTGACTGCTGCCAATCGTCAAACATCTGGGCGGCATTAGATGGATAGATAAAACCAAAGATTAAATATACGAAAAAATAGACAAAACAGTTTAAATAAGTCGTTTGGCGCTTACTAATAGCCGTGAGAAACTTAAATATATCACTTTTGGTAGCACCAAAAGACAAACTATTACAGCCCATTACACTTCTGACATGGCCGGTGTTTTCCAAGGGCGTTTTTGACAAAACTCAAGATCCTCATCCACTGCCATCCCAATAGGGCATTTTCGGCAGCATCTACCCCTATCACAATGCCTACGGCTTAAAGCGTATCTATCCGCAAGGCTAACTTCTGCGTCAATTATCCCACCTCACAGGTGTGTTGTGTCTTGATCTGGATCATAAAGAATAAAGAATCTTGACCTTTTGCCGCTCACCAATGATTATATTATACTGAACTCAAGTCATTGCTGTCCCGTTAACTGTTCAAGCATGAATTCTGGGCGCTCGCCTGAGACCTCCACCCGCAGGGATGCAGGTGAAGAGCCCCCATGGATGGGTTCACGGCGTGTCTCAGGCGGGCACTCAGAATTCATGTCCCCGGTGGCAAAAAATAGTACACGCCACTTACATAGTAAGGGTTATAGCCCTAGGCTCGATACCCGCCCCACCATGAATTCCGGGTTCAGCTACTCGCCGCCCAAGAGCGACGGAGATTTGGGGCGAAGATCTGAGATAGTGCTGTCAAACGCATCGAGGTGGTACATAGACTATTATGCCTCGCGCTTCCTGGCAAAAAATTCTTTTAACATAATAGAGGCAGCTGCCGCCAACAAGCCTGATTCAACGATTGGCTGGTGGTTATGCTTCAAAGAATTCAAGATATCAAAACGACTCCCAGCAGCTCCGGTTTTTGGATCACTGGCAGCATAAATAACTCGCTTTACCCGCGCGTGAATTAGCAAGCCGGCACACATACAACAAGGTTCTAAAGTTACATAAATGGTGGTATCTGGCAGGCGGTAGTTAGCCGCAGATTTTCCCGCGTTCCGCAACGCGACCATTTCTGCATGCGCGCTTGGGTCGGAATCAACAATTACCCGATTATAGCCTTCTGCCAGCAGTTGTTTATCTCTCACAAGCACCGCGCCAACCGGCACTTCGCCTATAGCTTCAGCCTTAGATGCCAATTCTAGCGCAAGCTCCATCCACTCAATATCAACATTGGAAAACTCTTGAATCAAGCTATCACTCCCACTCGATGGTGGCTGGTGGTTTACCTGAAATATCGTAAACAACCCTGGATACATCAGCAATTTCGTTAATTATCCGCCGGGACACATGATCTAAGAAGTTGTAAGGTAAATCGGCCCACCGAGCGGTCATAAAATCAACCGTTTCAACTGCGCGTAGCGCAATCACCCATTCATATCGGCGCGCATCGCCAACCACGCCTACAGATTTAATCGGCAGAAACACAGCAAATGCCTGACTAACTTGAGCGTAAAGGTCGTGATTGCGTAGTTCTTCAATAAAGATATGGTCGGCTCTGGCCAAAGGCTCCAGATATTCCTCTTTTATCTCGCCTAAAATACGCACAGCAAGCCCCGGCCCTGGAAACGGATGACGGTATACCATCTCTCTTGGCAGACCCATTCCCATGCCAACCTTGCGCACTTCATCTTTGAATAATTCGCGTAACGGCTCTACTAACTCCAGTTTCATTTTCGCCGGTAGACCACCAACATTGTGGTGTGACTTTATTACTTGAGATTTACCGGTCTTAGATGCAGCGGACTCAATTACATCCGGATAAATAGTGCCCTGCGCCAAAAACCTTACATCCTTCAACGCCGTTGCCTGCTCTTCAAAGATTTTAATAAACAGGTTGCCGATTATTTTACGCTTCTGCTCCGGGTCCGCCTCCCCTGCCAGCGCATCAAGATAGCGCTTGCGAGCTTCGACCTTGATAACTTTAACTCCCATGTGCTCAGCAAAAGTGGCCATCACCTGCTCAGCTTCACGATACCTTAGCAAACCGGTATCCACAAATACACAGGTTAATTGCTCACCTATAGCCTCATGCAATAGCGCTGCTACTACTGATGAGTCAACCCCACCTGATAGTCCTAATAAGACCTTTTCGCTACCAACCTGAGCTTTAATCGCTTGCAGATCATCAGCGATAATATTAGCTGTAGTCCAAAGGCATTCGAGTTTACATACTTCCTGCAGAAAGGCCCGCAATATTTCCTCGCCCTTACTGGTATGCGTAACTTCCGGGTGAAATTGCAGACCATAAAACTGACGGGTTTCATCGGCCATGCCGGCTATAGGTGCCGAGGCTGAAGAACAGAGCAATTTAAATCCATCTGGAAGCCTGGTTACCCGGTCGCCATGACTCATCCAGACATCGAGCATTTCCGCACCCGTGACATCTCTGGAGTCTGCTATGCGAGCCAATAAACTACCGGGGTTTTCCAGACGCACCTGAGCATAACCAAATTCTTTCTCATCGTGGCTGGTAACTGCCCCGCCCAACTGCACTGCCATGGTTTGCATTCCATAGCAGATACCCAAAATCGGAATACCCAGCTGCCAGAGCATTTCCGGGGCACTAGGGGCATCCTTAGCGGTAACGGTTTCCGGGCCACCTGAGAGAATAATTCCGGCTGGCTTGAACTCGGAAATAAGCTGCGGCTCTACATCCCACGGCCAAATTTCACAGTACACCCCGATCTCGCGTACCCGCCGGGCAATTAACTGGGTGTATTGAGAACCAAAATCCAGAATCAGGATTTTTTCCGCATGAATGTTTTTATGTGAATCTGTCACCGTATAGAAACTCCTTAACTCAATTTATAATTTGGCGCTTCTTTGGTAATAGTTATATCGTGGGCATGCGATTCGCGCATTCCAGCGGCGGTAATTTGGGCAAACTGCGGCACTGTCCGCATGGCCTCAATGTCGGCACAACCTACATAGCCCATGGAAGAACGCAAACCGCCAACTAATTGATGAATTACCCCAGACAACGGGCCTTTGAATGGAACTCTGCCTTCGATCCCTTCGGGCACTAATTTATCGGTATTTACATCAGCCTGGAAGTAACGATCCTTAGAGCCTTCCTGCATAGCTCCTAAAGAACCCATTCCTCGATAAGACTTGTACGAACGCCCCTGGAAAAGCTCTACCTCTCCGGGTGCCTCCTCTGTACCAGCAAGCAATCCACCTATCATCACTGTGTAAGCACCAGCCGCTATTGCCTTGGCAAAATCACCAGAGAAACGAACCCCACCATCAGCAATCAAAGGCACGCCTGAGTCTTGTAAGGCAACTGCCACCGCATCGATTGCGCTAACCTGTGGCACGCCGACACCAGCTACAATTCGGGTAGTACAAATAGAGCCTGGCCCCTGCCCCACTTTAACTGCATCTGCGCCAGCTTCAACTAATGCCAGCGCCGCCGCACCAGTAGTAATATTGCCAGCAATAATCTGTAGATCCGGATAATTTTTACGAGTCCAGGCAACCCGGTCAAGAACCCCCTGAGAATGCCCATGAGCGGTATCAATAACAATTACATCCACACTATTGGCAACCAGCGCTTCGATTCTTTCAACGGTATCGCCGCCAGCACCAACGGCTGCCGCTACCAACAGGCGCTCTTGAGAGTCTTTAGCAGCCAGTGGGTTATCACTTGATTTTTGTATGTCCTTAACCGTAATCAAGCCACGCAAGTGGAAACTTTCATCCACTACCAATACTTTCTCAATTCTATGCTCGTGTAACAGCTCAAGTACCTCATCTTGAGATGCACACTCCTGCACTGTCACTAGTTTGTCTTTGCGGGTCATAATATTCCTTACCGGATCATCCAGCTTCTTCTCAAAGCGCATATCCCGGGAAGTTACTATCCCTACCAACTCATTATTATCAACTACCGGTACTCCGGAAATATTATTTGCCAGCGTAATTTCTTGTACTTCACGAATGGTAGTGTGAGGGCTAACCGTGATTGGGTTTTTTATAACCCCGGCCTCGAATTTTTTAACCATCCTGACCTGCCGTGCTTGCTCGGCAATCGACATATTCTTGTGAATTACCCCAATCCCGCCCTCCTGTGCCATGGCAATAGCCAAGCGGGCTTCGGTAACGGTATCCATAGCGGCTGAAATTAGCGGGGTGTTTAAGTAAATATCCCGTGTGAGTTGAGTTCTGAGGGATACTTCCCCAGGCAAAACTATAGAATGTGCGGGAATAAGGGTGACATCATCAAATGTCAGGGCGACTGGCTGGATTCGCATGACTAACGCTCCGAGTATGAGGAAACGCCCGACTTGCGTGATGGTACACGACTTAATCGGGCGTTTAGCTAATCCTTGGGCATTATACGCCTATCGGTGCGGAAACTAAAGGAGACTCTGGTTTTTTCTGAATGTCATTATTGCGGCTCCCTACTAGATACCACGGCCGCTTATGCTTATGCAAGGGTTGGTACTTATCGCTCCTCCATCAGCAAATCAGGCACAACTGGCAGCAGGCTATGAGAAGCGCTTCGGAAAATCACTGAAGGAAGTAAGTGATGAGGCCCAACTACGGCTTAGTAATGGCTCCAGACAGGCACTAGAGAAGACCGGTTTTCTACACTGCCCAGCGGCAAGCGTAAACCCGGCAAGTTTGCTTTCCTATTATCGTGATGCTAACCTCGAGACCTTAGCGATACTAGCCCAAACTGAGCTCCCAGTATTATTGATAAGTGGCTCTGAAGACAGTACCTCACCTGGCTTTGCACAAGCGGCCGACAAACTGGAAAAGACTGGCTTATCCACACTGGATATTGAGGGTGCCGATCACTTTTTTCGAGACCTTTATGCCGATGAAATAATTGATGGCGTGATCGAGTTACTAGAAAGCAATCCGTAAACATCTCGAGCATGCACTTTACCCTTAAACATTGAGACCACAACCATGATATTAAAACCTTTATATGCTGCTGTATTTATATTCCTGTCAGCTTGTAGCGTAGCCATAGAAACCCCTGAAAACAACAGCCAAGTTCAAAGCCTACCAGAAGAAACTCGGGCGGCGATTGACAACTACTCAAAACAGCAGGCTAATGTTGGTGTGCTGATACAAATCGAAAAGAATGGCATAAGCTACAATTACGCTACTGGCAGTGCAAATAAAGAACCACAGGTTAAAGCCACTACCGATGATTTATTTCAAATTGGTAGTGCCAGCAAACTATTCACCGCAGTATCTATTCATCAGTTAATAGAAGCGGGTAAAATTTCATTATCGACCCCGATCGAGGAAATCTTTTCTGACCAGCCACAATACCGTAGCCTGGCTAATTTCAAGGACAAAAATTACTGGCATAAAATCACTATTGGGATGTTACTCAATCACACCAGCGGCATGATTGACTACCTTAATGTTTACGGTGATGATGAAAAGGCCTTAAAAATATATGGAGTTCGTGGTAATCAATATACCGCTGATGACTTGGTAGGGCTGGCGATTAATTTTGGCGACGCCAACTTTATTCCCGGAGATAAATTCTCTTACAGCAATACTGGCTATATCCTTTTAGGGGAAATTATTAGCCGAATATCCGGCATGCCGTGGCGCGATTACATTCGAGCACATATATTTGATGTGGTTGGTATGCCTGACACCTGGTTTGGATCAAGCATTCCAGAGGCGGCCTTACAAAGAACTATGACGGGGTATTTCCAAGGTGAAGCATCTTACATGCCTCCGACTTTAGCTGGAAGTGCCGGTGAAGTCGTTAGCAACTTGAGTGATATGGCAGCGTTTATGCGCTTCTGGATTTCAGCCAAGCTTTATCAATCCCCGAAAACTCTGGAACGGCAACTCACCAATGGCTACAATTCGATGTATGAGAATACCGATATACTGGCCTACGGATACGGGGTAATGAACCTCAGTGGTTACTATGGCCATGGTGGGCAAACTTTTGGCTTCCAGTCCTATGTTGCGGTATCGCGGGAGACAGGTGATCTTTATATTATCGGTGCGAACGACGCTACCGCCAATGCAACCAACCTGTTTGCTAGTCTGGCAGGAATATCCACCGACTGAGGCGGTACAGTGTATGCTAGTTGCGCATGAGAGTTTACCCTGTATGCTTTTTACATACGCACATCTAGCAAGCAACAGCTTTAGTTGAACAGAAAAAATAAGGATTCCAACATGAAAAAGGCCGAACAAAACTTTGACGACTTGAACGCACTGGTGCTGAGAAAAAGCATTTGGGGTCGCTCGGGGCACAATGCTAAACCTTTCAAGATTTTCTTTATTTTTCTGCTTTGCGGCTTGGCTTTATCCACAGCTTCTTTCCTTACCCAAAATACCGCGATGATGCCTGCCGGTTTTTTCCTGACTGCAGTGGCTGGCCCGCTGGCATTTGTTGCCTATATCAATAAAAAAACCCAGTGTCTGAGCGCCTTAGTACCGGAAATGACAATAAGCACCTTTTTTATCGGTGGCGCCCTGGCTCTCATTATTGGCGGAACTGTTAATATGGTCATGCCTGCACTGGATGCCAAACTGGCTACTGCCAGCGGGGAAGCAACGAGCACCCAAAGCATAAAACCTCTTGGCCCACAGCTCAATGTATGTGAAAAAGCCAGACAAACCCTGGACAAGAAGCCAGAAAAAGACAATACAAAAGTATCTACAACGATTCTACTGGTTGGCTTTATTGAAGAAGGGGCAAAACTTGTATTTCCGTTAATTATGCTTATGCTAGTACCGCTTGCAGGGCGTAATGTTGCTATCGGGCTGTCACTTGGCGCACTCACAGCGCTAGGCTTTGCGGTACTGGAAAGCCTGTATTACGGCCTCGCCCAGTTCCCCGCACTAACCGATCTCAGTTACATTATGTATTATTGCTCCGATGTGGCGATAGAAACCATCCGCACAACCCAGTCCACACTCTTATTTCGCGGCTTGACAACACCCTTCGGGCATATAGCATGGACGGGTGCGGCCAGTATTGTTATCTGGTATCTGCTGACTTCCAACAAATCAACTTTCATGAAAGTCATTGGAGGATTAGGCATTTTTACAGTGGTGTCATTATTGCACAGTTTGTTTGATTTCTTCCTCGTAAACATGGGCCATGTAAGCTACGGAACATATATGTTTATTGGTGTACTGCTAGTATTAGTCGCCAGCTTTGCGCTGTTGTACTTCTCTTTACGACTGGCTGTATTCAAGGATAAACCAGCAACAGTTCAGGTTTGGGAAAAACTAAATAAAGCAGAATAACACTACTGGAATAAAGTGCTATTGTTTAGCTTATTACCATTTAGCAGTCTATGAGACTTGCCTGAAGCAGCCTCATAGACCGCGCATAAAACACTGATTCTAAACCATGCGCCTTTGAAAATACGCAAATACAAACAACAAAGATAAGAACAAAATCGTCATTCCAGCCAAGCTCATACTTGGTACCGGAACTGCTGGTGCCATTGGTGGCGCATCCATTTCAAAATTATAAATCAGGTCGTCCTGAGGGCCAAAAGCTATACGCACCTGGTCTGTCCACATTAGTAAATCGTTACTACAGCCTGAGCCGACACCCATATTTACCGCCCAAATAAATGTGTTTCCCTGGCTAAAGTCTGGCGGCACTGGATCCCCGCCCTGGCCGGTTATCGGCCCGCTTAACCAGTCTTGTATGGTGCTATTGAAGTTCTGCACTACCCCTGAATTGCCACCACAGTTACTGCAATAAACCCAAAGATTATCGTTAGCAAAGTCGATTACATTGCTATCCCATGTATCCCCGGGAACCGGATTTACCCCTTGATATATTTCTTCGTATACCATTGTACCCAAACTATCATCCAGAACATTCCCAGGCGTACCACCATCATGATACCAGGCCAGCCGCAATACCGGATGTAAGTGTGCGGGCACTGCTGAGCCGGCACTATCACGATAATATTCATACGCTAGCTCGGTAAGGTTTGCTAAAGTTCGATTGGTTTCAATAGTTGGGTCCCAGTCAAGCTGATAATCTACCTTATCTTGGCCGGCGGTAGCAAAGTTGGTGACAAACTCCAACGAACCAGTACCTGCACGCGGCTGGGAGGCAGTGACTTCCACAGTGGAGTCAGCACGCTGATTAACTATAGTCCAGCCCTGAGGGTTTGCGGGGGTCACTATTACTTCAGTTTGCCCATGCGCAACACCCGCTGTCAGCATTAACAGAGCTACACTTTTAAGCCATAGATTTTTAGTTGCTTTCATTATATTCACCTTAGTTTTGCAAAGTTACAAGCATAATACCAGAACTGGCGGCCCTATAGTTTCCGGTGAAAATGGCGCAATTGCTGGTTTAGACAACGAATGGATGCAACCAGTCAATTTCTGATAGATAATAGCGACAATGCAAACTACAACCTTCACTCCCAGCCAGCTAAACCGTTTGGTTAAAAATGAATTGGAAATGTCCTTTCCTGCAATCTGGCTGGAAGGGGAAATTTCCAACCTTTCCAGACCCGCTTCCGGGCATTTATATTTCAGTCTCAAAGACGATAAAGCTCAGATAAGCTGCACTCTGTTTAAAGGTCATCAAGCTAGAATCACGGTAACACCGGAAAATGGTATGCAGGTGCGGGTGCGGGGTAAATTAAGTATTTATGAAGCGCGGGGCAACTACCAATTAATTGCCAACCGAATGGAAAGTGTAGGTGCAGGTGAGCTACAACTAAGGTTCGAGAAACTAAAACAGCAACTACAGCAAGAGGGTTTATTTGCGCCTGAGTCCAAACAAGCCCTGCCAAGCAAAATCCAAAACATAGCCGTTATCACTTCAGCATCGGGAGCAGTAATTCGCGATATCATTACCGTCCTAGAAAGACGCTGGCCGCTGGTTTCGCTACGCCTTTATCCAGTGCCGGTACAAGGTGATGCCGCAGCGCCAGCAATTGTTGCCGCTTTAGAGGCTTGCAATCGGCATAACTGGGCTGAAGCAATTATCCTCGGTCGCGGCGGCGGGTCACTTGAAGACCTTTGGGCTTTCAATCAAGAACAAGTTGCCAGAGCAGTTTTTGCCAGCAATATACCTGTAGTTTCGGCTGTAGGCCATGAGGTCGATACGGTAATCACAGATTATGTAGCCGACCTTAGAGCCGCAACCCCGTCTGCTGCTGCAGAGTTACTGACTCCGGACCAACGCCAATTAAAAGCCAGCTTGCGGCAACATGAAATAAAACTGCACCGCGCATATATCAGCATGCTGCATGCCAACAACCAGCAACTAGATAGCCTGGAACAGCGCCTACAAGCTCGCCACCCACTTCAACACCTCGGCCAGCAACAAACACAGTTGGGCAGTTTGACAGACCGACTTAAACACGCCGCTAATAGAACTCTTGAAGATAATCGGCAACGCATCAGCGGCCATAAAATGCGGCTTTTTCAAGCTAGCCCTACTGCCAGCATCAGGCAAACAGAACACCGAATACAACACTGGCATAACCTGTTTCAGCGGAGCATGCAACAACAACTGGAGCAATCGCAAAGCGCC
Source organism: Gammaproteobacteria bacterium (assembly GCA_024275935.1). Taxonomy (GTDB): domain Bacteria; phylum Pseudomonadota; class Gammaproteobacteria; order Xanthomonadales; family SZUA-36; genus SZUA-51. The sequence continues at coordinate 12,393 of JAJRYF010000144.1, forward strand.
CTGGTTAACTGTGTCCGAACCTTACAGGCACTAAACCCACTAACTACTCTTGAACGGGGATATTCAGTAACCAGAGTTAAACAAAGCTCTGAAGTATTACTAGATACCAGCCAAATCGCGACCGGCAACTTGCTAATGACCAAGTTGGCGAGCGGCGAAGTGGAATCAACCGTTACTGCTATCTATCCACAGGACCATGAGTAGTGACTGAAGTTTTGCGAAAGCTATCAACTCCTGCAAACTACACTGTTGAAATCAAACAAAGTAAATTTATCGTCAATGCAGCTAAAGTTGAGAACCTAAGCCAGACACTTGAGTTTTTCGAAGCTGTAGCAGACCATTCAGCAAACCATAATTGCTGGGCTTATAGAATAGGTCAAAAATACAGATTTTCCGACGATGGCGAACCCGCCAGCACTGCGGGAAAACCTATATTAGCCGCAATAGATGGGCAGAACTTTGACCAGACAATGATTATAGTTACACGACATTTTGGTGGCATAAAGCTTGGTGTCGGGGGCTTGATAAGAGCCTACGGAGGATGCTCTGCGCGCTGTTTACAAAGCGCCAGTAGCGAGGTGATTATTGTTCTTAAACGGGCTGTTATTCGATCGCCCTTCACCCATACTGGAACGATACACAATTTACTGGCACAGTTCCAAGCCAGCCTCCTTAACGAAGCTTTTGAGAGTGACGGCTTAGTTATTACCTTGGAAATAGCAGAAAAAAGCTGGCCTGAAATGGTGCGGAAATTACAAAACACTACCCGTGGGCAAGCGACTATCCGACCCTTGCTGGGCTAAGCTCATTTAGTTGCATACTAACACCTTCAAGGCTAGTGGCATAATCAGCCCCCATCAGCAGCGATGGTGTATAAAAACCGCCCTCAGGGTTATTTTCTAATAGAAAAACAACAATACCTAACGCCGCATCAGCAGTTAAATCATAGCCATTAGGAGCTTCAAGCTCGCCGCTAATCTTTCTTCCATCGGCACTTCTCACCTCAGCCCAAACACGGGCATTGGTTTTCTCGCGTAATTGCGTATCAGGCCCGCTGACTTTTTTATCAACCTGGCGCTTCATAAAATTCTGCACCATTTTCATTCCTAATAACCATTTAAATTTACGCAGTCCCCGCAGGCGTTTAACCGCTGCAGGAGGTACACTTAGGTAAACCTCAATATTTGGAATTCCGGTACTGATATAGGCAGTAAAAACATCACCCCAGGGGATAGTAACGCCCAGACGGTTGCCATCTTTGAAAGGGATTTGCATGGTTTTCCAAGCCAATGGTACTTGCGTTAATTTGCCATCTTGCCGAACCCGACCACCGCTAGCCATACCTTCAATGCTGGACTTTGCGGTACCTGTACTAGAACCTCCAGTGGCTTCAAATGCTAATATCAAGTGGGTTGCAGCTGGTAATTTTTCGACTAAAGTAGCTGCCAGGCAGTCGGTTGGTACAACATCAAAACCAGTGCCAGGTATAACTACTAAATCTTTTTTCTTAGCCTGCTCGTGATAACTATGAGCTGCTGCAAAGACATCTATTTCACCGGTAATATCCAGATAATGCTGACCGTGTTCGAGGCAAGCCTCCAGCATCGGTTTAGATGTTGCAGAAAAAGGCCCGGCACAGTGCAGGACTAATTTGCAGTCACTTATTCCTGCCTGCAAAGCCACGCTATCATCTAGATCAAAGCTACGGTATTCCAGCCCAAGGGCCTCAGCTAACTGCTGGGTTTTGGCAGCATTTCTGCCCGCCAGTACTGGTTTCATACCACGCTCTACAGCCAACTTAGAGATTAACTCACCGGTGTAGCCATATGCACCATAAATCATCCATTTTGAGTTCATTTTGAGACCTTCTTGCGTTTATTTGAAACCGCAGATTTTAGCAATACTTTAAAGTAAGTTTCTGGTAGCCAGCGTTTTAAGCGCCAATACCAACGGGTGTCTTTGTGGGTTAAAACCAGAAATTTGCGCTTATCTACTGCAACTGCAATTTGGGCTGCAACATCCTCAGCAGTCACCCCTGACTTATCCATCCACCGACTGACCTTAGCTTTATCAGCGGCACCGGCAGAGCGGAAATTATCCAGCAAAGCGGTTTTTACAAATGCCGGGCAAACTACCGAAACCCCAACTCCGTAGGGATGTAACTCACCGCGCAAGGCCTCACTCAAAGCTACAACACCAGCCTTGGCAACCCCATAGGAAACTATATCGGCAGCCCCGGCAAGGCCGGCAAAAGATGACATATTTACAACATGGCCTTGGCCCTGTTGCTTAAATTTGCTAATAAACTGCTTACAACCCCTGACTACCCCCATCAGATCAATATCAATAACCCACTCCCAGTCCTGCAAAGGGGAGTCTTCCAGATTACCGCCGGTTGCTACGCCAGCATTATTTACCAATATCCCCAGGCCAGACCATTCGGTATCAATAAGTTCGGCAAACTCTTGCCAATCCGCTCCTGAAGTTACATCCAGCTTGCTAGCCAAGCCTTTAAATCCCGGGAATTTATGCGCCAATTCTTTCAGAGTGTTTTCAGCTCTAGATAAGTTTATATCAGTAACCGCTACCTGCCAGCCTTTAGCCGCAAACTCATGCGCGATAGCGGCCCCAAAGCCACTACCAGCTCCAGTGATTGCAATAGTTTTTATCACAACTGTCATTTTTTTACCCTGTTACAGAAATAGTAGCATTTAAAATAATAAATCTTGTTGCGGCAATTTAGGGTCTTTAGTGGTATCTGACTTGCTCGAGTCAGGTTTCTCTTTAGGTGCTTTTTCGACAGATTTTGCTTTTGCTTTTATTGGCTCAGGCTCAGGGGTGTTCACCACTTGGGGAACCTCAGGCTTTGGCTTGATAACAACTTTTTTCTTCACTTTTACCGGCGCTGGCGCTGTCTTTTCTTCCAGACCATCAGCTTTAAACAATCTGAGTAACTGCCGCAAGGGAACAGAGCGAGTGGTGGGATGAGGTAAATGCTTGCGCCCCATAACCTTATACCGGTTACAGCGCCCTACTTTCTCAATCAGCAAGTGCCCGCTGGCAGAAAGATCACGGATGTTATTCTGCACAGCCCGCTCGGTAATGCCTATTGCGGCCGCCGCGTCGCGTAACCGTGCACGAGGATTTCTATAAAAATATATCAATACTAAACCGTGGCTACTGAACAGATCCCAGCTACTCATGGACAACCTCCTGGATGACAATTCAGTCAATTATAACGAAGTTTACTTCATATATCGAGCGCCGTATTAATTTCCCAATGGAAGCGGGACTTCAGTCCCGCATAAACACCGAGGCGGGACTGAAGTCCCGCTTCCTATATGCTCAGGTTATGGGGGAGCTAAACCGATTAGATTTATAGTGTTGCCAATAATCACATAAACATTACCAGCCTCATCTTCACCAAAACTCTTGGTACCAAAGCCTACATCCTGCCAAAACTCCGAGCTCCAGGTGCCAGCGGAGATAGTGGCGAAGTACATTTCACCACCACAGTAGTCAGAGTACACATATAATCCAGCCAGCTCAGCAATCGGGCCACGATATACATAACCTCCAATTACTGAACAACCGTCATTGGCCGAATGCGGCAAGTCTATTACCGGCTCAACATATACCTCTCCGGGGGTACACAAACTAGTATTAAAGTCTCGCGCTCCTTCCCTACAGCGCCAACCGTAATTCTCACCTCCAGTGCTGGAGGCTGGTTGGAAATTAACTTCCTCAGCTACATTTTGACCAACATCAGCGGTAATCAAATCCCCAGTAAGGCGATCAAAGCTCCAGCGCCATGGGTTTCTTAAACCATACGCCCATATTTCTCCGCACTTGCTGGGATCTTGTGCATAAGGGTTGTCAGCGGGAATTAAATATTCCGCAGCATCCAGGCCACATTTGTTATCTATAGCAAGCCCCTGTGCCAGATTGGCTTCAAAAGAATCTACCAGCAGTTTGTTGGGACTGACATCAATACGCAACATTGCACCCAATAAATTATCGTTCTCCTGAGCATCATTACCAGAATCGCCACTACCACCGCCATCACCCATACCAATGTACAAATAACCATCAGGGCCAAAATGTATATCACCGCCATTATGATTACCAGCGCTTTGATCTATCCGCATAATAACTTGGGCACTGGCTAGGTCGGCAATATTGGGATTAGAGCTAACTTTATAGCGTTCAATAATAGTATCACCAGAATTTGGGCTGCTTTTAGTGTAGTTAACATAAAAATAGCCGTTATTACTGAAATCGGGGTCAAAATCCAAGCCTAGCAAACCACGCTCACCACCACTGCTAACTTTTGCGCTAATGTCCAGAAATGGGGTAGTAAGCACTGAAGTACCATTATAAATTCGGATCGTGCCAGCCTGCTCGATAATAAACAACCTGCCACTACCATCCCCGGCGTGCCGGACTGTAAGGGGATTGTTCAAACTAAACAGCGGCTGCAACTCAAGGGTTGCAGGGATGGCTGCGCACAGAGAGCCGGATAAGAACATAAACAGTAATATCAAGGTTTTGGTGCTTTTCATTGCATTTCTCTCTTGGTGTCAATTTATTTATGTGAGAACCGAGGGCACTGGTATTCGAGCCGCAACCCTACTTGTAACTTTATAAAGTCACTAGCTATGGTAATTTTGTACCCAGCCATCTATTATGGCTTATATAAACAAGGGGTGTTTATTGGTTCGGCACGAACGGTTGAAAATTCTTATTCAACGCTCAGAATACCACGCTCTTTTGGAGATTTTATCAACTTCCTTATATGCCGAGACAATACCTGGTTCATTAACGGCTTATTCGACTATTAGATCTATCGGTTTTGAATGGAATATATCTGGGGATACTGAAAATAACGCTCAAGCCCTGGTCCAATATAGACGCACTGGCGCTACAACATGGCTCAATGCCCAACCACTTTTCAGGGTGAATTTTCAAACTTATGACATGCTATCAGGCAGTATTTTATTTCTTGATGCGGGTACTGAATATGAGATAAAACTTGAGTTTTCCGATCCTGACGGGGGTAACGAAACTAGAACTGAAGTCGTTTCAACCAAGCCTGTGCCCGCTTACCCCACTGGAGGCTCTAGCTATCATGTAAACCCTGGAAATGGAGGTGGTGATGGCTCAGCATTAAATCCGTTTCTTGGAATTACCGCAGCTCAAGCAGTAGCACAGGCTGGTGATATTTTTCTGCTACACGCTGGAAATTACGGCACCGGTGGAGAAGTATATTTCTCCCAAGCCGGAGAAGAGGATAACCATGTTGTCTGGAAAGCTGCAGAAGATGCAAATGTGGTTTTCAATCAAGTACGAATAGAGGCAAACTATATATGGTTAGAAGGCTTAAATTTCATTTACGCTGATGGTAATGATTATGGACTCAGAACCTCAAATGCTCCATTAGGGATAGTTATCAGAAAAAACAACTTCAATAATTGTAACTATTGTATTTACCTTAATAATGGCGGGGAAAACTGGTATATAGCCGATAACATTATTGTTGGAAACAATGACCCAAATGATGGCTCTAATTTTGGAGGGGAAGGCATAGAGCTTGCGAGAACTTCTGGACATACCGTAGCACACAACAAAATATCAAGAGTAGCTGATGGCATTTCTTATCCGCGTACAAATGTTGATATATATGGAAATGATATATTCGAGACCACAGATGACGGTATTGAAGGAGATTATGGGCATAATAATATACGCATCTGGGGCAACCGTATTTCTAACCCAATGAATAATGGAATATCGTTTCAGCCCATGGATGGTGCGCCTTGGTATGTTTTGTACAACCAGGTTGCGGCACCTAGAGAAAGCGCACTAAAACTTAGAAATAGAACAGATAGAGTTTTATTGGCACATAACACCCTAGTAGCTTGGAGCGGGCCAATTGGGTCAGGATCCAGCCTAATGCAAAGTTTTAAATCCATTAATAATTTATGGATTTCTATTCAGGATAGGTATATTTGGGAAACAAATGCAGGCAATGTTCATTGGAGAACCCACTGGGATTATGATGGATATGATTGGGGAGATTACCCTTTTGCCTTTAAGTGGGAGGGGCAGCGGTTAATAGGCATTCCTGAATTCCAGAACTATACTGGTCAGGCGATGAATTCAATCCAGATTGATAAATCCACCTGTTTTGAGAACTTTGACATCCCCGCCCCACCACCAGCGACAATACCATTTCAGCACTTGACCTTGAGAACTGAGTGCAATGCGGTTGATGCAGGAGTTTATTTAGCCAATATCAACAATGGTTTTAATGCAGCAGCGCCAGATTTGGGGGCTCATGAAGCTGGTAAGCCATTAACCCAATATGGGCCAAGAGCTGATAATAGCGGTTTTATTTTCCTAGACTCCTTTGAGTAAACCTATGTTAGGTCCTATTTACCATTGAAACCACTAAAGTTACCGACTACACTTTCAACCGCTATTGCTGCTTCACAATACGCAGTTAAGTGTGTAACTATTGGCTATATTGGTAACTTACAACACTGAGAGGAATAAAATAATCCAGCTATTATCGGAAAACAAGCCTTCTTGGAGATTACAAACCTTTGGAGAGTTCTGATTAAACTATGATATTTATATAAGAATCGCATAGTTAACACTACCTTAATGGCGTCATTGTGGTAAAGTAGAGGCTGTATTAAGGCTAAAATCCGACAATATTTAGGTTACTCATATTATTAATCTTATTAATCGCACTTTGGCGTAACCGTGCATCCACAAGAATGTGCACAATACTAAGAGGTAAAGACTGTCATGAAGACAAAAACACACACCAGCCGAATAGGCGTTACTCACATTTTTATACTACTTCTGGGAATGCTATTTGCATCTACCGGCTTTGCCGCATCAGGTGCAACTACATGTAACACAGATGCATGGCTAGGCGGTGCCAGTGGCGCGGTTAACCCCAATGACCCGAATCACTCAGTTGCCAGAGTCAAAGGCTTCTGCGGGCTGGAAGTAACCGGCACCGGGCATGTTCAAGATGATAGCCCCACCGCTGAAACCAGCTTTGTTGGGCATTTCTATTTCCTGCCTGACTTTACCGGTGCTGGCACTACAGATATCTTTGTAGCCTATTCTGATACGGGCGCAGCCAACGCTGCTATTACTATCAGCTATGATGGCACCAATATCACTCTTGATGCCACCGACATGGGTGGCGGCACCGCATCAGTAGCGGCTGTTTCTGGCTGGAACCTGGTAGAGTTCGCCTGGGAAAGCGGAGCAACTGGTGATTTATGGGTAAACGCGGATGCAACTATTGATGCACCAAGCGCAACTTTCACTCCTGGCACCGGCAGCATTGAAACTGTACGCCTTGGCTCTCCAAATGGACTTGGTGGTTTCACTAGCGGCACAGCGACTTTTGATGAGTATGTTTCTAACCGTACCCAGGCAGTTGGGGCATTACTGATTGGTGATGCGAATAGCGACAGCTCTATAAATATATTTGACATGGCTGGTGTGCAAAATGAAATTTTAAACAACGCACTGCAGAGCGGTCAACCAGACTGTAATGCTGATGGCAATATTAATATCTTCGATATGGCTTGCATTCAAAATATAATTTTAAACTAAAAATATCAGCTACCAGCTAGTTGAAAGAACAACACTCTCAACTTCTGTTAAAGGAATAACATCATGATAAATAAACAATTTTTTAAATTTGGGATAATCATTGCGCTGACTTTTGGCACACTACCAGCGATAGCTGATGTCGGTCCGCATATTATTGTTGGCTCAGACACAGCTGTTGTAGGCTCGGCTACTCCTTTAGTCATTCCGGTTGACTATCACGGAAACGCAACAGTAGTAGGCTTTCAGGTAGATATTTTATATGACGATGCGAATTTAACCGTAGATGTTACAAATTGCGGAGGTGTTACTCTTGGGACAGCACTCGTAGGCTGTTCAAACCCAAGCCCAGGTACCGTCCGCATAGCTATACTTGCAGCATCTGCCCTTCCCGATGGGTCGCTCGGAACATTGGCATTCGATGTATCTGGCGCTGCGATAGGTAATCATGATCTTTTAGTTCCAGTGGCAGATGAACTATATACTGACATCGGCGCTCAACCTGTAGCCTCGACTGGTTCAACGGCGGGACAAATACAAATTACAGCAGCAGCACTCATGGATCAAACCATAGATAGCTTCACTTCCACACCAAACCCGCTGACCTTCCAAGGAGCCGATGGCGCATTGGCGGCAACCGCTACTTCCGGGCTTACGGTTAGTGACTTTGGCGTGATAAGCGGGCCTTGCTCCGTAGCCGGCTCTACCGTTACTGCTAGTGGTGCTGGCGTTTGTGTTGTTTCTGCTGATCAAGCAGGCGATGCCGCCTTTAACCCTGCTCCGCAAGTTTTCCTGAATATTACGATTAACCCCGCCGATCAGGTTATTACAGGCTTTGCCGC
>JAJRYF010000145.1 GCA_024275935.1 Gammaproteobacteria bacterium
CAGCTAGAGGCGGTTCAGCTAGAGGCGGTTCAGCTATGATCTTATTACCCAAATGCCCATGCTCCCGCGTGGGTTGTTGGCTTTGTTGAAATATATTAATAGCACCACTATAATAGTGTAATTAGCATAATTATTAACATAATAACTATTATGATATTACTATTAACTCCAGAAGAAAGCTTATCTCAAATTTCTGCTTCGGTGCGCCAGAAGCGCGTGTCTATGGATATGACCCAGATGCAGCTGGCTGGGCAAGCGAATGTTAGTCTGGCTGTATTGCGTAAGTTTGAGCAGACTGGAAAGATTTCGCTGGAGTCTTTTGTTAAGCTCGCTTTCGTCCTGGAGTTGACAGACGCACTTATCAGTGCGCTACAGTCGAGCACAGGCCATATATCATCACTTGATAGTTTATTGGCAGAGGAAAGAAAGCCCAAACGCAAATATGCCTATAGCCCAAGAAAAAGGGCAAATAAGAAAAATGCTTGATAAATTTACCCCAGTGCAGGTTTTAAATATTGCCCTGGACTTCGGTGAAGACCCCATTTATGTTGGTAGATTAGCCAGCAAAGGTGGGCGTATTTACTTTGAATACGATGCTGGATTTATAAAGCATAAGCTGGAGATATCACCTTTCAATCTGCCCCTTAAGTTTGGTGTTCAATCTTTTGACCCTACCCTCTTTGAGGGCTTGCCCGGTGTTTGTAATGACAGCCTACCTGATGGCTGGGGCCGGTTATTATTAGACCGAAGCTTAAGAGCCAAAGGCATTATGCCTGATGGCTTCTCTGTTCTCGACCGTTTGGCACATGTAGGGCACACAGGCATGGGAGCCCTTATTTATGAACCTGACTGTAGTGAAGGAGCAGAGCACGGCACTATCAACCTTGACCTTCTCGCTGAGCAGTCACGACAAATTATTGCAGGCAATAGCGAGGAAGTATTCCAGAAGTTACTGGCTCTAAACGGCTCATCCGCTGGGGCGCGGCCTAAAGCTATGATTGGTGTAAATAAAGATAAATCCAACATCATTCAGGGCATTCAAGATTTAAAGCCTGGATATAGCCCGTGGCTGGTAAAATTTTCAAATAACCTAGATGGTAGAGATGCAGGCGCAATTGAATATGTTTACAGCCTCATGGCACGAGAAGCTGGACTAGAGATCATGGATACGCATCTATTTACGGCAGAAAAAAGCACCGGCTACTTCGCAACTAAACGCTTTGACAGGCTAGCGAGAGGAAAGCGCATGCATATGCATACGGCCTCCGGTCTTTTGCATTCGGACTTCCGGGTTCCAGCACTGGATTATCAGGATTTAATCAAGGCAACCATGGTGTTAACGCGTGATATCCGGGAGGCGCAAAAAATGTACGGCTTGGCTGTGTTTAATGTTCTGAGCCACAATCGTGACGATCACGCCAAAAACTTTTCCTTCCTGATGAATAAGGCTGGTAAGTGGCGTTTAGCTCCAGCCTACGATCTTACTTTTTCCTCTGGCCCAGGCGGAGAGCAAAGCACCCTGGTTATGGGGGAAGGAAAAGACCCTGGCGTTAAGCATCTTTTGAAACTAGCGAAAACAGCTGACTTATCCAAAACAAAAGCGCAGCACAACATAGATAAAGCGATGGCTGCGCTAGCGGGGTGGAGTGCATTGGCTAAAGCCCACGGTATTTCCAAAGCCAACATCAAGCGGATTGGTGGGGTCATCGGTGTATAGATATATGTGTGCTTATTAATCTGCAAGTTATTTTTCTTTATGCTGTTAGACTGTATAGATAGCCAATAGAGTGTGAATAAAATGCTAAAACCGATCCATTCATGAATAGACCAGTGGCTCCCTATCAAATAAAGGAAAACTAAACAAATGGAAATAAAATTTTATGGGGCCTCTGCCGGGGTAACTGGTACTTGTCATATTCTCAGGGTAAATGGCCACACGCTGCTGCTCGACTGCGGCATGATTCAGGGCGGTAAGCGCCTTGAGGCTATGAACAAACAGCCGTTTCCATTTAACGCAGAAACGGTCGATGCGGTAATTTTGTCACATGCCCATATTGATCATTCCGGGCGCTTGCCACTGCTAGTTAGGCGTGGGTTTAAGGGTAAAATCTGGACTCAAAATGCTAGCCGGGATTTATGCTCGGTGTTGCTGACCGACTCGGCCAGAATTATGGAGTCTGATGCTCGTTACAAGAACCGCAAGGCTAAGCCTGGGGTTGCGGAGATAAAGCCTTTATATAGCAGCAAAGATGCTCAGCTAGCGCTGCAGCAAATCCAAGGGATTGTCTATCGGCAGTGGCAGCAAGTATTGCCCGGGGTTAAGGTTCGTTTTCAGGATGCCGGGCATATCCTGGGTTCGGCGGTGGTTGAACTGGATCTGCAGGAAGGCGAGCTGCGCCGGCGGCTGGTTTTCAGTGGTGATCTTGGCCAGTATGATACGCCGATACTGCGTGATCCAGAGAGCCCTAAAAGAGCAGATTTTGTGTTGATGGAAACCACTTATGGTGGCCGCAGACACCGCGACCGCCAAGCTACTATTGATGAGATTGGTGAAATTATTTCAGCCGCTGCAGAAACCAAAGGCAATATTTTAATCCCGGCCTTTTCTGTTGGCCGTTCACAAGAAATCTTATATCAACTGGCGAGCAATTATGAGGCTTGGGGAATCGATCGGTTTCAGGTGTTTTTGGATTCACCAATGGCAATCGAGACTTCCGAATTGTACTGGAATTACCCCCAGTTATTTGATCAAGAAGCTCGTTTGGTTAAACAGCAAGCTGGAGAAATGCCGTTACTGCCCAACCTTGTATTGAGCCGCAGTAGCGACGAGTCTAAGGCCATTAATAAAATCAAAGACGGGGCAATTATTATTGCCGCTAGCGGCATGTGCACTGGTGGTCGGATACTGCATCATTTGAGAAACAACCTTTCAAGAGCGGAAACCCAGGTCATTATTGTTGGCTATCAGGCGCATGGTACTTTGGGGCGCAAACTTGTCGATGGTGTTGAAGAAGTGCGCATCTACGGGCAAACTATCAAACCGCGGGCGCAAATACACACAGTTGGTGGTTTATCTGCTCACGGTGACCAGGATGATTTGGCCCGGTGGTATGAAGGCTTTGAGAATAAGCCTAAGGTATACTTGGTGCATGGTGAAGATGAGGGGAAAAGTGAATTTCAGGATTATCTAAAGCGGCGTTGTGAGGTTACTGCTGGTATTAGCAAGCCGGGTTTGGTTGTCGATTTGGCCAGCTAGTAGTTGTTATAATAGCAATAGAGACTTAAATTTGAGGAGAGGTATATGCGTTGGCAATCAGGAAGAAGAAGCACTAATGTTGAAGACCGTCGCGGGATGCGGCGCGGTGGAGTATTTAAGGGCGGTATAGTTGGAATTTTATTAACCCTGCTGGCAGCTTGGGTTTTAGGAGTTAATCCGCTGACCCTGCTTCAGGTTCAGCA
>JAJRYF010000010.1 GCA_024275935.1 Gammaproteobacteria bacterium
TCGCAAACTCGCAAACTCGCAAACTCGCAAACTCGCAAACTCGCAAACTCGTAATCTTGTTGGTGTGTTCGCTATTATCAATAAGTAACGCATTTTCCGCCAACGCCGATAAGGTATTTATAAATCAACAACCATCTCTGGTTAGCCTGGATAGTCAGAAGCTGACTGCTGCTGAATATCAACAATCTGGTTCAGGCTTTGCTGAGGCAGTTGTTGAAGCTCGATATATTGAGATAAATGCCGATGCTTTGAGCATAATAAAAGGTGTAAAGACTGGTTTTAATATAGATAAACCCCAGGAAGGTGGTTTATTTGATTATGTCTACCTAACCAATAGCCAAATGTCCGGTCAAGATATCTTGATTGACCTTCCTGGCGAGAATGCTCCCGTACTGTTATCAGTTGAGAGTGTTCAAAACCTGGTTAAAGGTGAAGATGTAGTAACTTACACAGGCAGCGTTGCCGGGTCAGAGCATTCATATTTTATTCTTTCTTTGTCCCCCGATGGGGTTATCGGGAAAATCAATTTCGGTAAATACATATATTTGATTGCCGAGTCTAAATCCGTAGCAGACCAATTCATTATTACTAAACTGGATAAATCCATGATGAATGTCGATACTGGAGTGGATTTTCTGGTTGCGAAAGACCAGGCTAAAGCCGATACCCAATCTTTGAATGTAGCTGGATCGAACAAAAGCAAGCTCAAGCCTGAGCCCAAGCCCAAGCCCAAGCCCCTCTCACATAGCAGTGGGCAAGCTACGGGCCGGGTTGAGGTGCTTTTCTACTATGCTACAGATGTAAATAACCCCACGCTACTGGTTAGCCAGATTGTCGCGGAAATGAATGCAGCGCTTGCGCGTAGCAATGTGCCACTGTCAAAATTTATTTCTTCTGCTGCAGTTATAGCGGTTCCTACTACATTTCAGGGGCAGTGTAAGGATGATATACTTATAGGTGAAATGGCCGCAAAAATCGGAGTCTTTGCGAACATTGATCAGGACATGCATGTAGCTGGCGCTGATATTGCTTTTGCGCTTGTAGGAGATAACTCCGCCACAGGCTGTTTCCCTGGTCAGCCTGGTCGTGTGGGCGGTATTGCCTGGGAGTATGTTCAGTCGAAGCCTTATACGGTAACAGCGCAGGGCTATGCGCTTGCTGATTTAACCGCCCTGCATGAAATTGGCCATATTCTTGGTGGTACTCACTCTAATCTTGAATTACTGTCTTTAATCATATAACTACCAATTAGGTAAAGCAATGAAACTAAAATATAAGTTATTAACCTTGATAGTCGCCAGCTTGATGCTGGCGGCCACTGCTGCTATAGCACAGTCTGGTGTGGTGGTGCCTTGTGTTAACTGCGAGCAATACACACAACGCACGGAACCTTTTAGAGGGGTATGGCACAACAAGAATCAAACCGCCCAAGGTTTTAGCATTGATGTACAAAACGGCAAATTGTTTGGAATTTATTACGGCTACGATCAAGCTGGGGACGCTATCTGGCAAACCTTTGTTGGGGATTTAATACCATCCGAAGAAGTGAATATAATGTGGATAGTAGATGCCACACTAAACCAGTTCAGCAACAGCAATTGTTTTAATTGTGAGGCAAAAGGATTTGACTTGGCCAACGGGGGTAGTATCCAGGTTAAATTCAGGCATAAAAACTATGCCAGTATCAGCATTGATGGTGGTACTGAGCAGCATTTTACTCCGTTTATATTTGGGGTCGAGGGGATAGCTGATTTTCCTGAGCAAACGGAGTATTTGTTTCCAGATTTAGATGGGCTATGGACTTTTATTTATCATGTCAATGCAGAGGCTGTTTCTGATATTGTGTTGTTGGGAAATCAGTGGAGTTTTACCTCAGAAATGTTACGGCTTTCGGATAGAAAAATCACTCAAACGGAAGATGGTATAGAAATTTGGTATGCAGTAGCAAGTTATTTCCCGCCACCAGAGATCGTTCTAATCGGTGAAATCAACTGCAAACTGATAGATGTGGATGGGCAATTGCAAGGGCCTACCTGTACGCTTCTCAAAAACGGTTTCTGGTTTGATGGGTTTGGGGTTAAGCGTGAGTTTCACTTTCCGCCTGGTGGTTTAGGCGCGTATAGAATATTTGGGGAAACTTTGGATGGGCATACTTTTGAAGCCATTAAAGTGAACTCGCTGGAGTTTAATTCCTGAGTTGATGAGCTATAAAAGAAACATCTCTGAAACTACACCAACCAAGCACAATATCTGGAGTATCGGAACCGGGACTTCAGTCCCGGCGGTGTGTATGCGGGACTAAAGTCCCGCTTCCGCTAGGTAGGGAAGCGGAGAGGGTTTTCGCAGCCTTACTTTTGCATTATCTGAGCCAGCTTGCGATCCATAAATCTCATCAACTTGCGCTGATTAGCAACTGCCAGCCCCCAGCCAGTCAGTAAACCTAGAAAGTTTGCCAATAAATCCCCCGCACTACCCTGGCGCCAAGTCGTCAGTGCCTGGACTAATTCCAGCCCTAGTGAGAGGGTGAGTAAAATAGCTAAAAGCGGTAAACCACGACCAGGGTAAAGGCTAACAAACCAGAACATCACTAGCATCCAGGCTAAAAAGTGTTCGATTTTATCCAGGTATGGAATTGGAATCATACTCTGGTCCAGCGTAATCACTGAGAGCACAATTAAGGTTAATAGCATCAGTAGCCCAATGTTTAGCCACAGGCGCGGGTAATTTAGTTTGTTGTTCATAAGCGCGGTAGCCAGCCATAGTCGACAAAACCAGGAATGTCAGGATTATCCAGGCCTTTGGAGAAGCCCATAAACTGGAACTTGTAACCCATTTCAGCCGGTAGTGTGAGTTGTTTAACTTCAGCAGAGAGTAGCAATTGAGACTTTAGGTCAGCGGTATTTTCGGCCAGCATAAATTCCTGCAAGCCACTGGCGAAGAGAAAGTCTGCCTGGCTGGTATAGCCCAATAGTTCACATTCATTACTGCCATCACCAGCCTCAGCCAGGGCGGTAAAGTCTACAAATGCGGTTATATCTTGTAAGCCCGGCCAATAAAGTGGGTCGGGGTGCGCCCGGTGGCGGTAATGGCATATCAAAGTGCCTTCAGAGCGATCTGAGTGATAGTATTCCGTGCGGGGGTAGCCATAGTCGGCCAGCAGCAATACTCCCTGCTCTAGTGATTCCAATAAGCCAGTGAGCCATGGCTTTAGTAGCAGGCATATTTCAGATTCATAACCATCAGCAAATGCTTCGCCAAGGTCTGTTTGTAGCTTTTCCACCGCGGTTTTTAGCTCAGGACTGGCCGCTACCCACTGTAATTTCAGGTTTTGATTTTCAAGCCCCACATATTGTTGCAATACTTGCTGTTGTTGGATGCGAAACCGCTCTACCGGCAAGGCATCAGCAACTTCATTGGCAAAAACAACCCCGCTGAAATTTTCCGGAGGTGCGTCTATCCATGTAACCAGGTGCAGCAGTTGTGGGCATTCAGCTTCAATTCGCAGGCGTTGTTGCTGGCGTAGGTCAGCACTGCGTTCCAGAATCAAATAGTGGTGGGGGGCAGGCTCCAGCAGGTTCAATAAATCGGCTGCCAGTACGCCGCTGCCGGCGCCAATTTCAAGCACGCTATAGCTGTCCCGTTCAGGTAACTGCTTGGCAACTGACAATATGTTTTGGCTGAGACAACGGGCGAACAGGCTACCTAGTTCCGGTGCGGTAATGAAATCCCCGTCTGCGCCGAATTTATGTAGTCCAGCACTATAGTATCCAAGGCCGGGCTGGTATAAAGCAGACTCCATATATTCAGCAAAACTTAACGCTCCACTCGCGTTTATTCTGTCTGTCAGAGTGGCTACCAGTCTTGCGCTAAGCCGTTTAGTCTCGGTAGTTGGCTCTGGCATGGTAGGTGCTGGTTTTTGCCTTGGTCGTGACATAGTGGTATTTCTATCCATGAATTTGGTCTGTTGCACACCCGTAAATAACCGCTGAGGGCGGGGTATTATTCAGTTTGGCTTTTATAGTATTGTCGGTAACCAGCAAAAGCCAATACTAATGCCAGCACTATAAACCCCCACTGGCTTAATGTAGGGATGTTTGCTGGTTGCAAGTGAACTTCGGTAACCACAACCAGATCAATAACCCCTCCTGCAGAAGTATCACCATTACCAGGGGCTGTGGCTGAAAACTCAATGCTGGTTTGATTGGTGGTGGCGACAAAATTCGTTTCGAAATAATTCCAAGTATTTGGGCCTCTAACACCAGCAATGGGGCCAACTGCATTCATGCTGAATACTTGGTTGAATAGGGTTGCATTGTTTGAATCTAAGATGTCTGCTTGTATAGTCACAAGCTCGTTTAGGTCATGACCGACATCCTCTCCCCAATAGAAGGAAAAGCTGTAGATTTTTCCGGGAACAGTATTTATTGTTTGACTGGTGATCCCGGCTATTCCGTTGGTTACATTGGTATTGCCAATTAAATCAAGGTATTGCCTGCCATCATAGGCTGCCGCCCAGGTTCCGCCTTCTACCCAGCCATCTAGGTTCTGGGTATAGCTCCAACCGCTAAGGGTGTTGTTGTTGTATGTTGGCCCTATAAATGTACCATTTGGGCCGGTAAAACCGTTCGGGTAAAGTACCACATCGGTAAAGTCATCATCCTCAAAAGAGCCGTTTGCAATTAGGTTTGGTGCCGCAGAGTAGGCCACAGTAGAGCTAAGCAACAAGAGCAACAATAGTGAGCGTTTATACATAATTTTCCCCGAAGTATGTTGGTTGAGAGAGTGACTATTTCATCTTGGACACTCTATAATTATATATTATACAAGGCTCCATAAGGGGTCTGTTATGCAAGGAAAGCTTTTATGTCGGTTAATAAAGCCACTGTTAATACACCACCACAGGCACTAGTTACCGGCGGTGCCAAGCGCCTGGGTGCGGCTATTTGCCGACACTTGCACGCGGCTGGCTATGACTTATTGATTCATTACCGTGACTCGGAAGCGGCGGCAGTCAAGCTTGCCGCTGAACTGGAAGCCAGTCGCGCATCCAGTGTGGAGTTGGTTCAGGCAGACCTGAGTAAAATGGACTCGGTTAATAGTTTAATTGAGCAGGTATTGTCCTCAGCGCAGAGTTTAGCCTTAGTGGTTAACAATGCCTCCAGATTTTATCCAACGCCACTGGCAGGGGTGTCTGTGGCTGATTGGGATGCGCTTATGGGGGCAAATTTACAGGGGGCTTTCTTCCTTAATCAAGGGCTGTCTCGGCGATTGGCCAGTCAGCAAGGCAATATTATTAATATTGCAGATATTTATGCGCGTAGCCCATTAGCAAACCATGCCCTGTACAACATTACCAAGGCTGGAGTGGTGATGATGACCAAGGCCTTGGCTTTGGAGCTGGCTCCAGATGTACGAGTGAATTCAGTCTCGCCTGGAATAATCTTATGGCCGGAAAATGGCATTAGCTCTGAAGCGCGCGAGAGAATGTTAGAAAATACTGCTTTGGGTCGTGCTGGGCAACCGGATGATATTGCAGCTGCAGTATTGTTTCTGGCGCAGCGCGCTGCTTATATTACCGGCCATGATTTGCGTGTAGATGGTGGTAGGTCGTTGTATATTTGATTAGCCGGGCTTACACAAAACCAGTTCGTCGTTCCGGGGCGGCGAATAGCCGAACCCGGAATCCATGTTCGGTTCTTGGTATTAAAGCAAATTACCAACTAGTACAAGGTAATCTCGCTTACCTTTAAACTTCTCCCATATTTCTGCCATTGGTTTGCCAACCCGAGGGTGAACTAAATCTGGAGCCAGCTCTGCAAGCGGCCTTAATACATGCGCGTAGAGCAAAATTTCTTCGCGCGGCAGGATTAGTTCGGGGCAGTCGCTTACCTGGTCATCAAATAGCAAAATGTCAATATCCAGAGTCCGGTCGGAAAACTTGGGTACATCCCGCAAACGGCCATTGGCATCTTCAATTTCTATTAACTGTTGCTTGAGTGTAGTTGGACTGCTGTTAGTTTCAATTCTGGCTACAAGGTTGATAAAATCTTTACCCGCAAAACCAACTGCGGCACTGCGGTAGATTGGCGAGAGGGCAAGTTGCTGAAATTCCCGCCCGAGCCAATCAATTGCAATGCCAAGGTGAATGCCTGGTTCGGCATTGCTGCCCAGGCCTAGGTATGCGGTACTCATCATCTCTCTCGTTCAATCAAGACGCCAACTGCGGCCGAGCCACGCACCGCCCCCGGCTTGCTTAATTTTAACCGTACCCAGCTGACTTCAAACTCATCTAGAATTATTGCGGCACAGCGTTCGGCCAGGGTTTCTACTAGTTGAAATTCTGAAATCTGAATAAAATTAATCAGGCGCTTGGCAACCTCTTTGTAGTTAAGCGTGTCCTCAATTGCATCTGAGCGGCCGGCTTTACGAATATCAAAAGCCATTTCTAGATCAAGACTGACGGTTTGCCGGATTTCCCGCTCCCAGTCGTATATTCCAATTACGGTTTCAACCCGCAGGTCTTCAATAAAAACTTTATCTGCTTGCATCATTTATCCTGTTTACTGTTGCCCCGGCGGGTTAAGCTGCTCTAATGGCCAGCGTGGAAGTCCGCGAATGCCGGTGTTATCTGTTTGTCCCGCCAGCAGGCGTAAATTGCCAGCGTAAGCAATCATAGCGCCATTATCGGTGCAAAAGGCTAGGCGAGGGTAGTAAATTTCCCAGTTTTGCTTGTCCGCCTCAGCTAACAAGGTTTCGCGCAGATATTGGTTTGCGCCAACGCCGCCGGC
Source organism: Gammaproteobacteria bacterium (assembly GCA_024275935.1). Classification (GTDB taxonomy): domain Bacteria; phylum Pseudomonadota; class Gammaproteobacteria; order Xanthomonadales; family SZUA-36; genus SZUA-51. The sequence goes on from JAJRYF010000010.1 coordinate 6,789, forward strand.
GATTACCAATCTGGGGCAGTTAGTTTGCTGTAAGGCGCGCCGGCATTTTATTAGTAAGGTCTGCGCCACCGCATGTTCAAAGCCAGCGGCGATATCGGCCTTGATCGCAGCATTTTCTTGCTGGTTGTCGGTTGCCAGTTTTTGCCATAGCGTGCGGGTGTGGGTTTTCAGGCCGGAAAAACTAAAATCCAGCCCTGGGCGGTTGGTCATGGGTCGTGGAAACTTGTAACGGTCGCTGTTGCCACTAGTGGCAAGCTTGGCTAATGCGGGGCCACCCGGATAACCCAAGCCCAGTAATTTGGCGGTTTTGTCGAAAGCTTCACCGGCAGCATCATCAAGAGTTTCACCCAAAAGGTAATACTCGCCAACAGCCCGCACCTCGACCAGCATAGTGTGGCCACCCGAGACCAGCAGGGCGACAAATGGAAACTCAGGCGGGTTATTTTCTAGCATCGGCGCCAGCAAGTGACCTTCCATGTGGTGGACGCCAATTATTGGCACTTTAAGGGCGTGAGCCAGGCCATGGGCAATGGATGAGCCGACCAGCAAAGCTCCAATTAGACCCGGGCCTTCGGTTACAGCTATGCCATCAATGGCGGCTAAAGGCAGATCCGCCTGGTGCATACATTCATTTATCAGGGGCAGAGTTTTGCGTAAATGATCGCGCGAAGCCAGCTCTGGCACCACTCCCCCGTACTCAGAGTGCAGCGCCACCTGCGAGTACAGCACATCAGCCAGCAGGCCGCGCTGGCTGTCATATAACGCGACGCCGGTTTCATCGCAGGAACTTTCAATGCCTAGGGTTAGCAAGCTGGCTTACTCACGATTTAAAATACAGGCAGTAATTGTAAGGTTTATCGAACAATTTGTCCTGTTACAGTCACACAACCGCTGTTTATAGCGTTTTGGCTGATACCTCTATCTGGGGATGGAGGTGATAAACTAATTCCATTAAAACTATTGTTGGTGTTATAATGAGCGGCTACGATTTATATTTTATTCCGGCCTTGCCGGGTTAGTGATTAAATCCGGGTACACCCCGGAAACTGGAGCTAGAATGCCAAGTGTAAAAGTTCGCGATAACGAGCCTTTTGAATATGCCTTACGCCGTTTCAAGCGGTCCTGTGAGAAAGCAGGAGTGCTGGCGGAAACCCGTAGGCGCGAGTTCTATGAGAAGCCAACCCAAGAGCGCAAGCGTAAGCAAGCGGCTGCGGTTAAGCGCCATATGCGCACGGTTTCCAGGTCTTCAAATAGTCGCCGTAAGCTGTACTGAGTCGTGTGTTAACTGAGTAGCTGTTGCTGCTCAGTTCAAGTTGTTTACCAGCCACCTATATAAGTTTGTAAGCTCATGTCAGATCTCAAAGCAGAAATTCTCGATCAAATCAAACAAGCCATGCGGGCTAAAGACCGCAAGCGGCTGGGTGTTTTACGCCTGGTCAGCGCTGCCATCAAGCAGCGGGAAGTAGATGAGCGGATCGAGATGACCGACCAGGATGTATTGCTGGTGCTGGAAAAAATGGTCAAACAGCGCAGAGAATCTCTGGATCAATACCTCAAAGCAGGTCGCGATGATCTCGCCAGCCAAGAAAGCTATGAGCTAGAGCTGTTAGCTGAGTTTTTACCCGAGCCTTTAGGCGCGGATGAGCTTGAAGCGCTGATTTCCCAAGTAATTAGCGATACCGGTGCCAGTTCTATCCAGGATATGGGCAAGGTAATGGCCGCCGTAAAAAATGCAGCTCAGGGCCGAGCAGATATGAAGCTGGTTAGTGCCGCTGTCAGAGACATTCTTAGCTGAGTGCCTGTTCAGGCAAATAGTGTCTTCGTTGGTGTCTGCTAATGGCAGGCCGTATCCCAGAATCTTTTATCGATGATCTGATCAACCGTGTTGATGTGGTCGAAGTTGTTGGCAGCAGAGTTCCGCTGAAAAAAGCCGGGGCAGAATATTCCGCCTGTTGCCCCTTTCACGAAGAAAAAACTCCGTCTTTTACCGTAAGCCCGCAAAAGCAGTTTTATCATTGCTTTGGTTGTGGCGCGCATGGTACCGCAGTGGGCTTTTTAATGGCCTATGAGGGTTTGGAGTTTGTTGATGCAATTGAAGAATTGGCCCGCAGTGCAGGGCTTGAAGTGCCCAGAGAGGGCGGTAGTGGCAAGCCGCATGTCGATAATACCGATTTGTATGACCTGGTGGCAGCAGCCAGCCTGTGGTTTCAGGCGCGTTTGCGCGAGAACAAGCAAGCTATTGAATATTTAAAGCAGCGCGGGGTTAGCGGTGAAGTCGCCCAGGATTTTGGAGTAGGTTACGCCCCCCAGGGATGGAACGGATTATTGACCGCACTGGGTACAGACCAGAACAAGCGGGAAAAGCTGATGACTGCCGGTTTGCTTGCTGAGGGTGATAAGGGTCAATACGATAAGTTTCGAGACCGGATAATGTTCCCGATAACCGATCGGCGTGGTCGGGTTATTGCTTTTGGTGGGCGGGCACTGGCCGATAAGGGCCCAAAGTACCTGAATTCACCAGAAACTCCTTTATTCCATAAAGGGCGTGAACTATACGGCTTATATCGCGCGCGTAAACTGGGCGGTCAACTATCCCGCTTGTTGGTAGTTGAAGGTTATATGGATGTGCTGGCGCTGGCACAGTTTGGTATTGAGTATTCAGTAGCGACTCTTGGCACTGCAACCACCCAGGAACATGCAGAACTATTGTTTCGCAATGCCGCTGAGGTGGTTTTTTGTTTTGATGGCGACCGGGCTGGGCGTAAGGCCGCGTGGCGGGCTTTAGAGTCGGTGTTGCCGGTTATTCGCGAGGGCCGCCAAGCCCGGTTTTTGTTTCTGCCAGATGGCGAGGATCCCGATACTCTTATTCGTCAGGAAGGTAACGAGGCTTTTGCGCATAGAATAGATACAGCTGTACCGTTATCAAAATTCTTTTTTGAACGCCTGGAAGCAGATACCGATATGTCTAGCCTTGAAGGGCGGGCCAGACTTTCAGCTTTAGCCAAATCCTATTTGGAAAAACAGCCAGCGGGAGTTCTGCGGGATATGCTTATTGCAGAGTTGCAAGAACGGGTAGGTCACCAACTTGAGTTGCCAGCCGCCGCCGAAAGCCCCGTAGAAAATAAAGTTAAAGGGCCGAAAAATATCAGCAGAACACCGGTACGCAGCGCCATAGCGCTACTAATTCAGAACCCAGAGTTGGCACAAATATGGCCGCAAACTGAAGAATTAGGTGATAAAGAGCTAAAAGGTTTGGATTTATTGCGAGAAATTGTTGATTTTTGTGCTCCCAGACCCGATATTACAACGGCTAGGTTACTAGAACGCTGGCGCGAACACCCAGCAGCGACGCATCTGGGTAAGTTGGCAGTTGAAAATTTGCATGTGGATGATGAAATCCTGAGTGCTCACTGGCAGACAACCTTGCAACATATTGCTCTACAGGTGGTTTCCGGGCAGCTCTCGCAGTTAGTAGAGATTCAGAGAGAAGGGCTTTTGTCAACGGAACAGAAAGAGCAATTGAAGCGTTTGCTTAAGCGCAAGTTCGAACTACAACAGGCATCTGCAGCGGGCTAGTCCAAGGCTGTCAATTGATGTTATATTAACCGCCTCGCATAGGGGCTTGATTACGAGTTTAGGGTATGAACGATACACAACGATCGCAACTTAAAGAATTAATTAAAAAAGGCAAAGAGCAGGGTTACCTGACTTACGCTCAGGTGAACGATCACCTGCCAGATGATATCGTCGATCCTGAACAAATTGAAGACATAGTCAACACTATCAATGATATGGGTATCAAGGTATATGAAAATGTTCCTGATGCTGATACCTTAATCTTAAATGATGGGGCTAATACTGATACCGATGATGAAACCGCAGCTGAAGAAGCGGTAGCGGTGCTGGCAGCGGTTGAAACCGAAATTGGTCGAACTACTGATCCAGTGCGTATGTATATGCGCGAAATGGGTACTGTAGACTTGCTTACCCGTGAAGGCGAAATCGTAATTGCCAAGCGCATTGAAGAAGGCCTGCATCAGGTACATCAGGCGCTATCCAAATTCCCATCCTCTATTGCCATTGTGCTTAAGAGTTGGAGCATGTATGAAGCTGGTAATAAACGGCTTACCGATGTCATGGTCGACTTCAAGCCGCTGACCGATGAAATTGCCAATCCAATTCAGAAAAAGTCAGATGATGAAGAAACCGAGAAAGTCGGTCCAACTGGCCCCGATATGGAGGCTGTTGGCGCTTGGTTTAAACTGCTGGATAAACAGTTCAAAAAGTTTCTGGCCCTGCATAAAAAGCACGGTAATGGCAATGCCAAAGTAAATAAGGCCAGAGACGATATGGCTAGCACCTTCATGGAAATGAAGTTTGCCGCTCGCATGGTAGACCACCTTACCGATAATCTGCGCTATAACATCACTAGAGTAAGGGTGTTCGAGCGTACCATCATGAAAATGTGCGTACATCAGGCAGGTATGCCCAAGCGTACATTCGTAATGGGCTTTGTTGGTAGTGAAAACGACCAGGCATGGTTGGATAATTTGCTAAAAAGTAAGCAGAAATACATTCCTAAAGTTGCTGAATTTGAAGCCGATATTCGCAAACTGCAAAGCAAAATCGCTCACCTTGAGGGTGTACATCTGATTTCTACCCAGGAGATTAAAGAAATCAACCGGGTAATGTCGATGGGCGAAGTAACCGCTGGCCGGGCCAAAAAAGAAATGGTAGAAGCCAACCTGCGCCTGGTTATCTCGATTGCTAAAAAATACACTAATCGTGGTTTACAGTTCCTTGACCTTATCCAGGAAGGTAACATCGGCTTGATGAAAGCGGTAGATAAATTCGAGTACCGTCGTGGTTACAAATTCTCTACCTATGCCACCTGGTGGATTCGCCAGGCAATTACTCGCTCAATCGCTGATCAGGCGCGGACCATCCGTATCCCGGTACATATGATTGAAACCATCAATAAATTAAACCGTATATCCAGGCAAATGCTCCAGGAAATGGGCCGCGAGGCCTCCCCTGAAGAATTGTCAGAGCGGATGGAAATGCCAGAAGATAAAGTTCGTAAAGTTCTGAAAATTGCCAAAGAGCCAATTTCCATGGAAACCCCGATTGGTGATGACGAAGACTCACACCTGGGCGACTTTATTGAAGATCAGAATATGTCATCACCAGTGGAAACTACCACTGGTACTGGCCTCATAGACACAGTTAAAGGCGTATTGTCAGAGTTGACCCCGCGGGAGTCTAAAGTTCTTAGAATGCGCTTCGGCATCCGCATGAACACCGACCATACCTTAGAAGAAGTCGGTAAGCAGTTTGATGTAACCCGTGAACGAATCAGACAAATTGAGGCCAAAGCCTTACGCAAATTACGCCACCCAACCCGTTCGGAGCAGCTACGCAGCTTCCTTGATTTGGAATAATAGGCGATAATACGAGAATACCTATATACGGGCCCTTAGCTCAGCTGGTTAGAGCACTCGACTCATAATCGATTGGTCGCAAGTTCAAGTCTTGCAGGGCCCACCATTTAAAATTACCCGTCTGTTTGGTGACGGAGCCTAGTCGGCTCTGTTGTGTAAGTTGCTTAAAACTTACTCCACAGCCGGATCATTCCCCGCAGCCTTAGCCTCCAGTTCCTTACGCTTCTGTTCCTGAATAAATTTCAGGTTGCCGGCGTACATTTCGACTGCTTTGTCGATGCCGCTTTCTCTTAGTACTCCATGATTGCCAGCGGTGGAGAAGGTAACATAGAGTCCGGAAGCTGCCATTAGGCCGGCTGAGATAAGCTGTGGGTCCAAGCCGTCATCTTTAAATTTGTTGGCGAGGGCGATGAATTCTGCAACTACCTTGGAATGGTTTTCACGATCAGACATGTTGATTGTTCCTGTTATTTAGTGTGCGCATTATACTACTCTACTCGGTAGCGCAGGTGCTGCCCTGGAGAAAAGTTAGGCGCGTCAGGTCAAACTGACCGCTACCAATGCCGCTGATACTGGAATCAAAATTTAGAGTCCCGCCATCGCACTGCATTTGTAGCCGCATTTCACCCCAGGGAACCAGTTCTGCGGGGGCTTCTTCCAGCGGTTTACCAAATAGGCCACCAGTAGTGGTGTACATGCTATTAAATACAAATTCATTGCCAATAGTTTCCCCAACCCCGAAGAACCAACGCTGGTTGCCTTCATCGTCATAGGTGAACCAATAGGCCACTATGAGGGAGTTTGCCAGTACTTCTACTACCAAGCCGTGGTTGCCGCTAGTTATGTTGGTCCAGGCACCGCTGATACGCATTGCTTCGGTTGCAGGAACCTCAGGTTCTGGGTTATCACATTCATAGCCCATCAGGCTGGTAAGCCTGGAGATATCCAGGTGTCCGGGTCGTGAATCAATGGTGTAATCCATCCGCCCGCTATCACAGCCGGTGAAAATTATTTCTGCGCTGCCAACGACAAAGATTTCTGGTGATAGCCCGGCGGTAGTGAATCTGCCGCCTCTGGTTTCGACTATTTCGGTAAAAATGATGCGATTACCTTGGGTGCGACCAACCGAGTTGAGGTAACGCTGGTTGCCGTCATCATCATAAGTAAACCAGTAGATAACAGCTCTGCCCTGGTCGAGTATTTCCAGCAAGAAACCTTGTTTATCTTGGCTGTAATCCGGCCAGGCACCGGACATCGAGGCATCAATTGGCAGGCTGGGTTCGCTAGCCGTTGGTGAGACTGCTAGCTGCAAAGTGCTATCAGTGCCGCCAATATCGCCGGTTGAACCAGAAGCATTTTCCAGCCTCGTCCAACCACCATTATTCCAGTCAACCACTGTGGCCGGATTAGCGTCTATTGGGGTTCCGGTAAGATCAAATATAGTTTGCTGCAGGCTGAAGTCTTTGCCGGAATCGATTAGTTGTTGGTTTGTTTGGTTATCTTCAATGGTAAATGTCAGGCTATAAGCATCATCGCGATAATCTAAATAGCCGTTCGGGGCCATGCCTGCTTCACGCTGCCATATTGGCTCGGAAACGGTCAATTCCAAATCTTGACCATCTACCCGCAGACCTACTCCAATTGGTAGTCTAAAGGGTGATTGCCCGGGTAGCACCGCAATATTGCCTTGGCTATTGCGCCAGCGCATGGGCTTGTTAAAGGCAACCCAGAGGGTGTATTGGCGACCTGGAAGCAGGTTCTCAAGCTGGCTCACATGCAGCTCTCTGCTAAGCGGGCTATCAACAGTCCAGTCAGCGGCATACACCGCAGCCCCGGTGGTTTGGTCAATAATACGCACCCGCCGTACAGCCGCAGGCCCGGCTTGCTTGTAATAGCTAATGGCAAAAGTTTGCGCAAGAGTTTCTCTTACTCTGCGAATTTCAGACTCTGGCAGAATAAATCCATCATGGCAGTTAGTCGCCAGACCGCCGTAATCTGCACCGCAGCCTGGTAAACCTGGGTGATCGCCACCGGAGGGTTCAACTTCAAGTGTCCAGGAAGGGATTCTATAAGTTTGGGCAAAATACTCATCGGTTGCGCCGATGCCGGTATTTTGTGACTGGGATTGCGGCTGATTGAAGCGATAGTCTTTACCGGCAGGCAGGGCTCTTTGGTAATCTGTAAATAATTGCAAAACTGCAACGGTGTTATTAGCCAGGCGTGAATCGCCAGTATGGTGCCAGAAATGGACTTGGGTAAAGGAGTGCATATCGGTGTATAGCCGGAGGCGTTCTGCTGGGGCAAAATCAACTGCAGCGGCTAGAGCCTGAGTTTCGCTTTCCGAGCGCGGCGCGGTCCCATGGTAGACAATGGATTCTTTATTGCTTGAACTACGGCTGCTGGTGGCCCAAAAGGGTGAGTTATTACGGTTTAGATCTACACCCTGTAAGTGATCCCCCTGAGTGTTGATATCAGTATCAGCGTCACGCATATTCTTACGCCGCATACGCCCATCCCGGGGGGAATAATTTGGTGAGTCCGGATCAGTTTGTAGCCAATTTCTGGCGGGGAACCTTTGGGTTTGCTTGAAGCTATCAACATTTAGCACAGGGATCACTAAAATATTAACATTATCCAGTAAATAACGATAAAAGCCGTTATCGTCTTCTTTGCTGGCAAATAGTTCCATAATCCCGGTGGCCACTTCAGGCGGCTGCCATTCACGGGCATGGAGGCCGGCATTGGTAAGCATGGCGGCTTCTGGCAGGCCTTCACGGTTGATCAGGTCAGCATCACCTAGTTGCCAGGCGTTAATGGTTGCGCCACGGCCGCTGGTGCCGATAATTCTGCGGTGCACAACCTCGGTTGTAGCTGCCAGTTCAAAGTGGCGTGTGCGTAGGCCGTTGTAAGTGCGGAAACCATCAAATGGTAACGGTGTGTTTACTGGTATTGGAACCGGGTACCCCAAACCTAATTCACCCGGGCCTTCGGTCCAGTTGGCAATATGCGGTGAGTTAGCTAAGGCGATAATTGGGATAATAAGTAAAATCAGAGCCAGAAGTAACCGGCGTTGGGGGTGCTTTAAGACTCTCATGGTTGCACCGCCTGAGTGCTTTCAGCCAATAAGTCTAATGCTAGCTGAGCATTCATGGAGGTGGTTTTTTGTTGCGTTGTGCTCAATTCCAGTAACTCTGACTTTAGCTGTGGCTGCTTAGTAGTGCTTAATGCTAAGGCTGCCGCAGAACCAAGTTGTGGGTCTCCAAGCCAGGTAATTAGGCTATGGTAAACAGCAGTGTCGGTGGCGGCAAACCTTGCCAGTTCGTTAATGGCTATCGCTGCAATCTGTGGGGAAAGTTTGCTCGCCTGGTAGAGTAGATCTTTGCTTTGTTGTGCGGGTAGTTTGGTGCTTATTCGTGTAATTAAATAGGGCAGTCGCAGACTTTCTTCGGTGGCAATAATAGTGGCTAGGGAATTAATATTGCCCGACTCAAAGGCCAGTTCTGAGTTTAAATCAATTAATGCCAGGAGATTCTGCTTGCTGTTATCGGCTTTATTTAGCTGTTGCATTCCAAGTGCCAGCAGTTGTTCAATAGTTGCTGCAGGAAGGTCTATAGCTGCTTGGCGTAAAGCTGCCTGACTAAGGGGCTTTACCAGTAAGTAGTGGGTTAAAAATGCGTTTGGTTGCTGCGCCATGCCTTGGGCAACTTCTAAATCTTGCTGACGCTCTCTTAGCGCCAAGGCTCCGGTTGCGGTTGCGCGTATATTAAAAAGGGGCAGGCTGTAGTTGGGGTTTTCCGGGTGCTCCACTCGGCTTAGGGAGCTGTAGTTAATCAGGTAGCTCAATACTTCCGGGTCAAGCGAGTCCCCGGCTTGTTGGCGAGCGGAGGTGGCTAGTTGCCAGAGAGCGTACTCTGTTGCGGTTATTGATTGATCCTGCCGGCTGGTAAATGCTTGCAGAATTTCGATTGAGCGAGCAGCCGGTTTATCCGCAAGGCTTAGTTGTAACTGTGTAGCTAGTTGCTTGCTGTGCGGCAAATCTATTTGCTTGAATGCGGCCTCCCGGTCAGGAAACACGCTCTGTGCGAGCAGACTAGAAGGTAGCAAGAGAATGCCTAAAACTATTAAAAAGAACCTCAATTTGTGATTTATCATAGTCGGTATATGTTGTGGGAATTAGCTATATCATAGCAATTTCACAGCCGCACGAACAAATATATGCTTACAGTGCTACTTGCTGTCCCGTGCAGCTTGCATATCACGCAATCCGAGGCCATTAAATATGTTGGTGTAGCCAGCTTCTGTCAGTTTCACTTGGGCTGCCCCAGAGCGGCCACCGCTACGGCAGTACACTACTACCGGGCGGGACTTGTCCGTACCGATAGCTTTGATTAACTCAGCTGTGTTTTCGTAAGGAATATTTAGAACCCCGTCAAGATGACCTTCGGCGTATTCCTTGCTGGTGCGGACATCAATTACCAACGCCCCGCTATCAATCATTTCCCAGGCTTTCTGGGCGGTTTCGATTCGTTGTGCCTGATTGTCACAAGCGCTGAGAAGCAAAGTGGTTATTAACAGCGCCATTAGGGTAAAAGTTTTTGCGATTGTATTTAGCACAGGTAGTCCTTTCTGAAAACGGCTCTTTTTGTAAGTCTGCTTATCGTACTCCTGTATAAAAAGATTGCAACCCCCAGTAATGGCCTAGTCCCAGTGAGAGTGGTATTGATTGTTGGCTTAGGCACAGTTTATGATAGCCACTCAGTAACAGGAGATAGTCTAATGCGATTAGTTTACGGTATAGCTTTATTAACCTTGGTGTGGATAAGCAGCCCCTTAGCTTGGGCAGAGCCGGTTGGGATTACCGCATCTTTGTCATCTGCAGAGGTTATTCATGCTGGCAAGCCAGTGCGTATAGAAAGAAATCAGGACAACAAAAATACTATTGATGCTGATTACGCGTTAACTTCCAGAGCGTGCCCGCCTTTTTGCATAAAACCTATAAAGCTGGCCGTTGGGGTTGAAACTATTGGTGAACTTGAAATGATTGATTATCTGGTGGCTGCCAGCAAAGCGGATAGTAAAGTTTTGGTTATTGATTCGCGCACTCCCAGCTGGGTTGCCAAAGGTACTATCCCAGGTTCGGTCAATATCCCCTGGACTTTACTGAAAGAAGGGAGTTCTGACCCGCTTACTATTGCCGGCATTCTTGAAGATCGGTTTGGAGCTAAAGATGAAGATGATCTATGGAATTTTTCCGAGGTCAAAACTCTAGTGCTGTTTTGCAACGGTATGTGGTGTGGTCAATCACCGGCAAATATCAAAACCTTGCTCAAATATGGCTACCCGGCAGATAAAATCAAATGGTATCGCGGCGGGATGCAGAACTGGCATGTATTGGGGTTAACAACGATTAAGTAATTACAAGCCGTAGGCCAATACCAGCACAGCTGTTAGCACCACCCACAAAATAAGCATCAAAGGGATGCCGACTTTCATAAAGTCGCTGAACTTGTAACCGCCGGCATTCATCACCAGTAGGTTGGTTTTGTAAGCCATAGGGGTGGCAAAGCTGAGGTTGGCGCCAAACAGTACTGCCAGAATTAGTGGTTCAGCCGGTAGTCCCAGTTGCAGGGCGATAGCCATGGCAATAGGGGTGCCAATTACCGCTGCTGCATTATTGGAGACCACATTGGTTAGTAAGGCCATTAGTAACATGACTGCCGCAATAATGACAGTTGGCGAGGCCCCGAAGGTTGCGGCCAGAAACACTTGTGCTAGATAGTCTGCACCGCCGGTTTTCATTAGGGCAGCACCCATGGCCAGAGAAGAGACAATAATCAGGATTACCTGGGCGTTCAATGCCCCAATAGCTTCACGCCAGCTCAGGCAACCAGTCACAATCAACACCAACGCGCCCAGCATGGCGGCAATTTCAATTGGTAGGGAAATGGGCAGCCAACTAAAGGCCGCCAGCGACACTACCGTTATTAGTGTAGCCAATGCAATTGGGGCTTTTTTGGTTTTTGGTAAAACTTCGGTACCATCAAGCACCAGGAATTCTGCGCCCCGTTTAAGTTTGGAGAAGTCTTCCGGGCTGGACTGTACCAGCAACACATCACCGGAGCGAAGAACTACATCGTTAAGCCCCTTAGCTTCGCGTGGCTGACTGCCCTCAAAACGATGAAATGCGAGCAAGCGCAGGCCATATCTGGATTGTAAACGGGCATTACTGATTTTGACATTCACCAGGCTGGAGCTTGGGGTTATTGCGACTTCAGCAATTTGCATACCATCGGCAGATAAAGGGTGCTCGGCATTAACCGCATGGATTCCAGAGTAAAGGACCGCATTCAGCAAGCGGGCATATTCGTGTAAATTGTCTTGGGTATCAGTGGTGGTGATGCGATCGTCTAAACGCAATACCACATCTGGAAAAGGGGTTACATATACGCCATCGCTGCGCTGTATTTTTTCGACCTTTAGTGTGCCCCTGGTTTTATCTATTGCATCGGCCAGTGTGCGTCCAACAAATTGGCTGTTAGTGCCTAGCCGGAGTTGTGCGGTGTAGACTCTGGAGACCTTGGATTCCATTGGTGCCTGGCGTTCTGGTATTAGGCGAGGGGCAACTAGCCACAAGTAGAGAACCGCAACTACCCCGCCGATTAGTGCCGGAACGGCAAAGTCGAACATACTGAACTCAGTAACTCCAAGATCAACAGCAACATTTACTACCAGCAGGTTAGTGGATGTACCGATGGTGGTAGTCATGCCGCCGACAATGCTGGCAAAGCCCATGGGTAGCAGGGTTTTAGAGGCCGAGGTGCCAGTTCTTACTGCAACCCCAAGCAGCAGTGGTAACAACAAGATTACAATTGGTGTGTTATTTATAAACGCGCTAAGTGTGCCGGTAATAATCAGAGTAAGCAGCAAGGAGACCCCTGGCCAGCGACGCCAGAGAATAGCTAAAAACCTACCCACTGGCTCAAGAGCACCGGTACGAATCAGCCCGGTACCTAGAATCATTAATGCACAAACAGCTATCAATGCTTTGTGCCCGAAGCCTAGGAAAAAGTCACTTGGCGATAAAGCACCAGTCTCAGTTTGGTAGGGAAACCAGCTAAAGCCAAGCGTTAACGCAACCAGAACCACAAAGGCGGTAGTTTCCAGCGGAATCTTATCGCGGGAAAACATAACTAGCGCTACGAGGATAAGAATCATCACCCCGAGGGCATGTGGATTAGGTGCTACAAGATCTATCATATTGATATCGTTAGAGTATGGCTTTTCTTGAAGTGTATAACAAAGGCTAGTTTGCCAGATTTGAAGGCTGAGGTCAGTAATTTAGGCTATTTACCGATTTATTGCTTGAGGTTTAACGATTATCAAAATACCGTTTTTGCTGATTCTGGCTAAGCCTCGAAGGTGCGTTTCCAGGTAGCAAAAGGCACGCTGCTTCTGCAGCGTGCCTTTGATTGCGGCAATTTTTCTGTTTTCAAGGTTTATTGAAACTCGATACTCCAGTTATCAATATACCCGGTATCAGCACCGGCTAAATCCTTAACCCGCAGTCTCCAGGTTCCAGCGGCTGGCACGCTTGCTGCGTTTAAACTGATAGTTCTGCTGAGGTTATCAGCACTGTCATTAGGGTTTGTCCGAGCATGCAGGTTTGCACTAGCGCCACTCGGAGCTATCAAGTCCACAACCAAGTCACCGCGCCAAGTATGGACGATGTCAAATTTGATTTCTATAGTTCCAGCATTGCCACTACGGCTAACTGCAATATTACTGGTTATGCCACTGTTGTTGTTATCTGGGATAGCAACATTTGTACCGTTTTGAAAGAACGAGCCACCGCCGCCTGGTTCGTCATAACTGCCTCTCAGACTAGTACCAGAATAACTGCTATAACCACGAAGCATGACATGATAGGTACCTGCCTGAATATTTGAAATTGTACAGGTTTCATTGTTGCCAGCCCTGTATGGGCGGCAGTCCCAGCTACTGGTAGTCGGTGCAGTTCCGAAACGAACATACATATCGGCATCGCCGCTTCCGCCGGAAAGCACAAACGATAGCTCGGTAGCGCCTGTAGGAACTACCATGGTGTAACGAGTTTCGCTACCGGAAGCCCCAGAGATGCCAGTAGTTGTAATACCATTTTCAAGTACATTGTTGCTTGGAGGGGGCGGTGGCGGACTACCAGTCAGTGAATCAATAGCTGCGGTCGCATTTGCATAGCCAGCACCGCAAATCGAGGTTGTGCACTGATGATCGCCCACGCTGGCAAAGCTGTCAGCAGTGCTCTGAATCACTTGCTTGACTTCAGCCGGAGTTAAGTCACCATCAACAGAGCGGATAAGTGCGGCCAATCCGGAGATATGTGGAGCCGCCATTGAGGTGCCCTGTTGCCAGCCGAAGGAATCAGCGCCAGGACCCTGGGTGCCAGAGTTATATGTAGAGAGGATCATGGTTTCATTCTGGAACACCCCACCAGCACAGTCAGCTAGAGATGTTGGCTGGGCATTGGTAAAGGGGTTGCAACCATCACCACCTGGGCCGGTAATATCCACGGTAGAACCAAAGTTTGAGTAATAAGCCCTGGAACCATCCTGACCACCTGCGGCCACTGAAATGGTGTTGTTGCAATTAGCTGGTGGATAGCCTGCGCTGGAGTTGTCGTTACCGGCGGCAACCACAACAACTGCCCCTTGAGCTACTGCATCAGCGATGGCACTTTGATAACTACTAGAACAGGCTCCAGGTACAGGTGAACCAAGACTCATGTTAATTATATCAGCGGGATTTGGGTTTGATGTAACCCCGCTAACGCTGATGCCGGCCGCCCAGCGAATTGCATCGATGATATCAGAGGTCAGGCCGCCGCATTTACCTAGCACCCGGATAGGTACTAGACTTATATCACCGGCCACCCCAGCCACCCCAGAACTATTGTTGGTAAGTGCTGCTACGGTACCAGCTACATGAGTCCCATGCCAACTGCTATTGCTAGCAGAATTGACACCGCACTCATTAGCCGCAACCCAGTCGCCTGGATCTTGTGCATTGGAATCGCGACCGTTGCCATCGTTGGCAATAGTTGGGTTAGAAATCATATCGTACTGACCAACGACATTGCCTACCAAGTCTGCATGCGGACGATAACCAGTATCAATTATAGCAACTGTTACCATAGGTGAGCCGGTGGTGGTATCCCATGCGCCTGGCAAATTCATACCGCCCGCGCTATCTTTGTAGTGCCATTGCTCGTTGTAACGGCTATCATTTGGGATTAGATAGGGAACCATTAAAGCATCAACTTCTGCGTATTCGACATCGGTACGGTCGTTAATAGACTCCGCGATTTGCTGGATCTTATCGGCGCTCATGTTCTGATGGTTAGTAAGTTTAAGGAGGTCTTCACCACCGGACATCTTACGCTTGAATTTGAGCTCTACACCTAGATCTTTGCTTAGTGTGGCCGCTCGGTGGGTGGATTTCTTCGAACTTGTTTTGTTACTGGTTACAACTTGAGCATCACGATATTTAACTATAATGCCTGGTGCCAGCGGGTGAGCTGTTGGGCCGTAATGACTAGTTTGATTGCCTATAACAGACATTTCATTAAGTTGTTTATCTAGTCCAAAGCCAGTTTCATCCGGCATATTTTGGGCTAGTACTGAACCAGTCACTAGAGCCGATAAAGACGCAAGTACTGGTAAGAATCGCTTATTAAACGAAGGCATGATATTGATTCCTCTCTCATAAGTAAGGTTAACAATTAACCCAATAAAGTGTAGAGAGGTGAGAAATATTACCTAATATTCCCGCACCGAAGGCGCGTTTTTCACTTCCTTGTGCTACACCCTGAGGGCATTCCGTGCTCCCGGTTACTGGTACTTCTCTCAATTCCCAGTGGTGGCTATTATAGCCGGACAACTCGGAAAATGGCAACCGTTGATAGTGAGCGTGCAAATAAACTAAAAAACAGGTTCCTTAGGAGTCTATAATTATTCGGCAATACAACAGTGAGACATTATGAGTACAGAAACCCAAAACGAATATGAACTATCAGAATATACCGGCGATCATAGCGATGATCTGCCGGTATTGCGTTTGCGAAAACGAGAGGAGCGGCGGATTAAAGCCGGGCATGTTTGGGTTTTCTCCAACGAGGTGGATACCAAGCTAACCCCATTAAAATCTTTTCAGCCCGGTGAATTGGTGATGATTGAGGCAGCTAATACCCAGCCATTGGGGGTTGGTTATATCAATCCCCATTCATTAATTTGCGCACGCCTGATTACTCGCAATATCAAATCTCGTATTGGTCGTAGATTTATTGCCCAACGCTTGCGTCAGGCACTGGAATTACGCCAGGAGCTGTTTTCTGAAGACTATTATCGGTGGGTGTTTGGGGAAGCTGATGGCTTGCCGGGGCTGGTTTTGGATCGTTACGGAGACACGCTGGTAGGGCAGATTACTACTGCTGGAATGGAGAATTTGCGGCCCGATGTCGAGGCTGCGATTGGCAAGGTTGTGACAGTTAAAGCTCTTATTTGGCGCAATACCAGCGGTGTTCGCAAGTTGGAAAATCTGCCTGAGTATACGCAAATAGGCTTTGGTGAAGAACCTGAGCTGCTGGAGATTCATGAAGGCAACTTGCGCTTTCAGGTGTCGGCATTAACGGGCCAGAAAACTGGTTGGTTTTACGACCAGCGGGCTAACCGTAGCCGGCTGGGTGCTTATATTCAGGATAAATCAGTACTGGATTTATTCTCTTATGCAGGTGGCTGGGGAATCACTGCCGCAGCACAAGGGGCCAGTTGCGCAATTTGCGTAGATGCCTCTGCGCCGGCGATAGAGCAGGTTGAAATTAACGCCCAGCTGAACCAGCAACAAGATAAAGTAGAGGCAGTATGTAGCGATGTATTTAAATATTTACGCCAGGCACGGGCTGGAAACCGTCACTTTGATGTGATTATTGTCGATCCGCCGGCTTTTATTAAAAAAGCTAAAGATAAACGCGCGGGGTTAGAGGCTTATCAAAGGGTTTTCTCTATGGCCATGCAAGTGCTAAGTAAAGACGGTATTTTATTCGCCTGCTCTTGCTCGTCACATCTAGAAGATCACGAGCTGCAAATGGCAGTGCAGCGCGCAGCCAGGCACCTTGATCGGCAAGCGCAGTTTTTGGAATTATTACAGCAATCCCCAGACCACCCGGTACATCCAATGATTCCCCAAAACCGCTATCTCAAGGGCGTAATTGCCCGCGTAGGGGCTACCTTTTAATGTCCCAAATTCTGCCATATTTTGTTAACATCGACCCGGTGGCAATTGCCATTGGCCCCATTCCGTTAATCGAGAAAACCCTGACCATTCATTGGTATGCGGTTATGTACCTATTGGCTTTCTTTAGTTTCTGGAAATTGGCAGAGTGGCGGGCCAGAAAAGACCCGTGGCGAGGCTGGCAGGAAGCTGAGGTTGCTGATTATCTGTTTTATGCTTTTATTGGGGTGATTTTGGGTGGACGGATTGGCTATGTGTTGTTTTACTCTGGTGGGCTGTTGTTCACCGATCCCCTATCTATTTTTAGAATATGGGATGGTGGTATGTCCTTCCATGGTGGCTTTATCGGTGTGCTGCTAGTAGGGCTTTGGTATGGGCGTAAAACTGGCCGGGGGTTCTGGAATATTGCCGATTTCTCGGTACCAATGGTGCCTTTGGGCTTAATGTTTGGGCGTTTTGGGAATTTTATCGGGGGCGAGCTTTGGGGGCGCAAAACTGAAGCTGCCTGGGGGATGATTTTCCCTGGGTCAATTAACTCGCCCCTGCAGGGCGATGCACTTTATCAGTTATATCTTACCGGTGCTTTAAATGCTGAAGCCAGGCACCCTTCCCAGCTTTATCAGGCCGGGCTAGAGGGCTTATTGTTGTTCCTGATCCTTTGGTTTTATTCGCGCAAGCCAAGACCGGCTGCTGCGGTATCTGGAATGTTCCTGCTGGGTTATGGGGTATTCCGCTCAATTGTTGAGTTCTTCCGTCAACCGGATGCACAACTGCAGTTTATCGCCTTCGACTGGCTAACCATGGGGCAATTATTATCCCTGCCGATGATTATTGCTGGTATTATTTTGCTCTTCTGGGCGTATCGCAAAAGCCCCCCCGTTCAGGAAGTTTAATGCAAGTATATTTATCTCTACTACAGAAAATCCTGGATCATGGTAGTAGTAAACAAGACCGCACCGGCACCGGCACTACCAGTTTGTTCGGGCATCAAATGCGCTTTGATCTAAGCCAGGGATTTCCTCTGGTAACCACCAAAAAGATTCACTTAAAGTCTATTATTTATGAGCTTTTGTGGTTTTTGTCGGGTGATACAAATATCAAATACCTGAATGATAATGGAGTAAAAATATGGGATGCCTGGGCTGATGAAGACGGTAATCTTGGCCCGGTATACGGGGCGCAGTGGCGCGACTGGATAGCTGCCGATGGCCGCCACATAGATCAGGTGCAAATACTGTTGGATGATCTACGCCAGCGGCCACATTCGCGCCGCCATATTATTTCTGGTTGGAATCCTGGCGTGTTGCCCGATGAGAACATCTCGCCGCAAGAAAATGCCCGGCGTGGTTTGCAAGCATTGCCACCTTGTCATACCTTGTTCCAGTTCCATGTAAACGACGGGCGGCTAAGCTGCCAGTTATACCAACGCAGTGCGGATGTGTTTTTAGGGGTGCCATTTAATATTGCCTCTTATGCCCTGTTTACCATGATGATTGCCCAAGTGGTAGGTTTGGAGCCTGGCGACTTTGTGCATACTTTTGGGGATGTACATATCTACTCTAACCATTTGAAGCAGGTAAGCGAACAGCTAAGCCGTGAACCCTATCCATTGCCTACAATGCGTATCAATCCTGAGGTTACCGACCTGTTCGCTTTCAGCTTTGAAGATTTTGAGCTACTAGATTACCAACATCATCCATTAATCAAAGCGCCGATTGCGATATGAGCGAACCGCAGATTAGTTTGATTGCGGCCATGGATAGCCAGCGCGGGATTGGTTTTGAAGGTGATATGCCCTGGCATTTGCCGGGAGAGTTGCAGCACTTCAAAGAAACTACTATGGGTAAGCCCATAATTATGGGTCGGCGGACTTGGGAGTCAATTGGCAGGGCGTTACCGGGGAGGCAAAATATTGTTATTAGTAGCAACCCTGATTTACTTACCCCAGACTGTGATCTGGTTGCTAGCTTTAAACAAGCATTGGCAGTAGCAGGTAGTACCGAAGTTATGGTTATAGGCGGCGGTATGCTCTATGAAATAGCCTTGCCAGTTGCGAGTCGTATGGTACTGACTTTAGTGGATGGGAAGTATCCGGCTGACACCTGGTTTCCGCAATGGGATAGCAATTTATGGCAAGAAATAAGTCGGAAAAGCGTAGCTGTTGATGACGGAATCAGCTCTAGTTACGACATTGTGGAGTTTCAGCGGTCAGCCTGAGGAAGCTCATAATAGATCAGAGATTCATTGACCTACCTGAATGATTTTTCTATCATCCAGGCGCATAGCAGTTAGTTTGCCGCCCCAGACATAGCCTGTATCCAGGCAAATAGCCTGCTTGCTCTGATGTAGCCCCAGTGCTGCCCAATGTCCGAAGAGCACGGTCCATTTCGTTTTGCGCCTGGTCGGCACTTCAAACCATGGCTGGTAGCCTTTGCGTTGGGTGCCTGGAGGTCCAGAAGATTTATAGTCGATTCTACCCTTGGCATCACAAAACCGCATACGGGTAAAGACATCTGTAGCCAAGCGCAAGCGTCGCCATAAGCCTAAGGCCTTGCTTATATCCAGAGGCTTGCTGGAATATATTTTTTTAAAGTATTTAGCTCGGTGCTCGCTTCTCAGCATAGCCTCAATTTCATCTGCTGCCCAGAGTGCTTCTTTAAGTTTCCATTGCGGTAGTAGGCCAGCGTGCACCAATAAATGCTTGCTAGGTTTGTGTTGATATAACAGTGGACACTGGGTTAGCCATGATAACAAAGGCTCACGATCGTGAGCATTCAGGATAGCCTCAAATTCAGAATTTTTGGAGCCCCCATCAGGATGCCAACAGTCTTCAGCCAGCAGGCGTAAGTCATGATTGCCTAACACGCTGGTGACGGCTGGCTTCAAACTGTAAATAAGGCGAAGAGTTTCCAGTGAATGTCCACCACGATTTACTAAGTCACCAGTTAACCAGAGCTGATCTTTTGCAGGGTCGAAATTCACCTTTTCCAGAAGTCTGGAAAAAGCCTCATAACAACCTTGAACATCACCAACTACCCAAATAGCCATGTGTATATTATATCGGTTTTCTGATTGAAAATCACAAACATAGGCACAATATATAGTGTATTGTGAAACCCGGTTTTGGTTATTTGCCAGACGGCAAATAGATGGTAGGAATGTATGGAATATAAAGATTATTATAAAACTCTTGGGGTAGAGCGTAAAGCTTCTGCTGATGAGATCAAAAAAGCCTATCGGAAGCTGGCGCGTAAGTATCACCCGGATGTTAGTAAAGAGAAAGATGCCACCGACAAGTTCAAAGAGCTTGGAGAGGCCTATGAGGTATTAAAAAATCCGGAAAAGCGTGAAGCATACGACCAGCTTGGCTCGAACTGGAAGGCCGGTCAGCAAGGCTTCCGGCCGCCCTCTGGCTGGCAGCAGCAAACCGGCTTTGGCGGCAGTCATGGTGGTGCTTCCGGCTTTAGCAGCTTCTTTGAAGACTTATTTGGTGGCGGCTTTCAGTCCGGCCAACAACGCCAATATAGCGCCCGTGGTGAAAATATTCGTGCCCGGGTAAGCATTGATTTAGATGATGCATTTAATGGTGCTAGCCGCAGCTTTAGCCTGCAAATACCTGAGTACGATCCACAAGGTCGGGCAGTAAGTAAAACTCGCACGCTGAAGGTGAAAATTCCCAAAGGTATCCGTGCAGGTCAGAGTATTCGCCTGCAGGGGCAAGGCAACGCTGGTACTGGTGGCGGCCCCAATGGTGATCTATTGCTTGAAGTACAGTTCAAACCCCATCCCGTATATACGCTTGAGGGTAGGGATATTTATATGCAGTTGCCGTTAGCTCCATGGGAAGCCGCTCTGGGCGCAACAATCGAAGTGCCAACACCAGCTGGTAAGGTAAGTTTGAAGATTGCTGAGGGCTCTCAAGCTGGTAAAAAAATGCGCATCAAGGGGCGCGGACTACCGGGTAAAGTCGCAGGTGATTTTTATGTGGTTTTACAGCTGGTCTTGCCGCCGGCCAATGACGAGAAATCCCGCCAGTTATATGCAGATATGCGCGAGGGGATGGAGTTTAACCCAAGGCAGAAGTTAAATCTGGCCTAGATTTAGTGGTGCCGGCACCAGGAGTCGAACCCGGGACCTACTGATTACAAATCAGTTGCTCTACCAGCTGAGCTATACCGGCACATACTGAACTTTACTGCAAAGGCTTAGGGCGTGCATTGTATGGAAAAACCGCGCCTTTGGCAATCTTTTCGTTAGCCTTCATCCCAGCACTGAATAGAATATTTACGAATTTCCGGCATGGAAGCGGAAATACTACGCCAGGGAGACTCCACATCGTCCAGCAGCTGGTAGTCGAGCCAATAATGGGTTTCGTATTCACGACGGGCTCCCAGGCTGATATTAAAGCCTAGTGCCTGAAGTTGCTGTTGTCGCGCTTGCGCGCGTTGAATGTCATTGAACAGGCCAACCGAGACTGCATTTTGCATCTCCCCAGTGGTTACCACGAAATAATCGCTAATCCCCATTGATGCCAATTGGTTGGTAAATTCCAGCGCTGCATCACGGGATTCAGCCACTGGCAGGTAAACCCAATAACCCCGTTCTACCCGGGCTTCGGTCTGGCGCTCGCGGATGCGGGAGGTGTAAGCTCCCAAGCGTTCGCGAAGGCGGCGTACCATATTAGTGTTGTCCAATGGCCCGATGGTGGCACAGCTATCGATAAGCTGATCACCTGCGGCAACTTCAGATAGCAGCTTTAATTGCGGGATACTGGCATCACTCGCCCGCAGATCAGCACTGCTATTGTTTTGAGCAGGCTCAGGTAAGGGGTTTGGCGACTGTGGTTTAGCCATAAACCAGCCAAGTAAGAGCAAGTTTATTAGTACCAGAGCCAGTAGCAGATAACGACTTAGCATAAATTTGTTGTGAGTAGATTTAAGTGCTCTAATTATAGCCATATCAGCAAGTTTGAATGCTGGTTATTTTGTCTTTAGTTAGGGGCTAGGCTAGTATGTTGGGGAATAGAGGGAGTCTTAGACTCAATTTGGTGAAAGAATCACCTGCCAGTTGCTCCAAAAAAAGAATTTTCGAATGCGTAGATTTCTATTTATTGCTCTAATATTTCTTTCCCCGTCAGCTTGGGCAGGCTTCATAACTGCCAGTAGTGCTTACGATAAGCAGAATTATACCGAGGCTTACACGGAGCTTAAGCTCACCTATCCGCCGAAGTTGAGGCGCAGCCAGTACCCGCAAACCCAGGCTTGCCGGCCAGGTAGCTACTTAAGCTTGACCTCACCGCTGTGAATTTTTCTGGTACCACTAGCGCACTCCAGTAGTAGTGCGCCTTGCTCGTCTATACCCTTGGCGATACCGTTAAGATTGTGGCTGCCGGATACGCTTACTTGGCGGTCTGCAAATGCGTGTAAGGCATTCCATCTGGGTATAAAAGCAGTTAATCCAGTATCGGAGAACTGCGGCAATACTTGCAA
>JAJRYF010000146.1 GCA_024275935.1 Gammaproteobacteria bacterium
CTGGATGATAAAATTTATACGGAAATTATCATGACCAGAGCCACCGTATCGGTAGGTGACGATATTGGTTTCCTGCCTGGCACCGAGGAGGAAAAAATGACTCCCTGGATGGGCGCTCTAACTGATAATCTTGAAGTCTTAACTCAACCTGCCGGAGGTGAAGATTGGGCCCGCGAGGCAACCAATGACTTACTCGCCAAGCGCATCAAAATTCGCTCTCTCAGTTTTATGCGCGGACGCACTTTTCTGAATCGCTTTGTAATAATTGATGAAGCGCAAAACCTTACCCCCAAACAAATGAAAACCCTGCTAACCAGAGCGGGGCCAGGTACCAAAATTGTTTGCCTGGGAAATGTAGAGCAAATTGATACCCCTTACCTTACAGAAACTACATCTGGCTTAACCTTTGCAGTTGACCGCTTTAAGCACTGGCAACACTCAGGGCATATTACTTTGCGGACGGGAGAACGCTCTCGGTTAGCCCATTTTGCTTCAGAAAACTTCTAGCCCTGCTCTTGCTGAGCAGGCTCTGCTTCTGCTGAAGCCTCTCGCGGCCAGGCGCGTAAAATTGCGTTCACCAGAGTAGCCAAAGGAATAGCAAAAAATATCCCCCAGAACCCCCATAATCCACCAAACACTAGAATCGCTAGAATAATCGCAACCGGATGTAGATTCACCACCTCGGAGAACAATATCGGCACCAAAACATTGCCATCGAGCGCCTGAATCACGCCATAAGCGATAATAACCCAACCAAATCCCCAACCCCAACCAAACTGGAAAAAGGCAACCATGGCCACTGGTAAAGTAACCACTGCCGCGCCGATATAAGGAATAAGTACAGAAAAACCAACCACGGTTGCTAATAGAGCCGCATATTGCAAGCCTAGTAACAGAAAAGTTATATAGCTAACCAAGCCTACCAGCAATATCTCCAGAGTTTTACCCCGAACATAATTGCCAATTTGACCATCAACTTCACGCCATACAGAAGATACCAGATTCCGGTCGCCCGGCAAATAAGTTCTCAACCAGAGCCCAATCAGCTGCCTATCCTTGAGCATGAAGAACACTAGTATTGGCACTAATACCAAGAAAATAAGCAAGCTTACCAGACCCATAACAGATGAGAGTGACCATGCCAGAATAGTCTGTCCGGTGCCGGCAAACTCAGCACCAAGCTTGGAAACCATCTCGTTTAGCTGGCCTTGAGTAATGTATTCAGGATAAAGCTCCGGTAGCCGCTGCAACATTACCTGGCCTTCGGATATATATATTGGTACCTGCTGCAATAGCTGTGAAAGCTGGCGGGTTAATAATGGTAACAAACCAAAGAGCATAAACAACAGCAAGGTGACAAAGGCAAGAAACACCATAGACACAGAAAGCAAGCTTGGTACACCAAGTGCGGTGAGCCTGGAAACCAGTCCGTTAAGTAAATACGAAATCACTACTGCCGCAATTGCCGGGGCCAGCATCTTGCCAAAAAAATAGAAAAACAATACCCCGCCAACCAGAAAGGACAACAGAATAATCACTTCCGGATTAGAGAAATTACGCTGAAACCAGCGAGTAAATTGGTTCATCAGACTAGCCCTGGACTACAAATAAGTGGTATTGATCCCGATTGATCATATACTAATCAGAGGGCGGGTGAAGGTGTTTATAGGAGCGTTAAAAACTCATTACCCACAATGCTTCTAACTCAATTGTTTGCTCCAGGCTTTCCGGAACGGTAGCAAAAATACTGCCTCCAAAGACATATTCTGGTGAGGCATAAGCGGCCCGAAGATTGAGCTTACTGCTACGGCCAGTTTGAGTCGAGAAGCCTAACTGCATAACATTGCTTGATGAATCAGCACGCAACGCCCGGTCTAGCACCGCAGAAGTGGGTGATGGCTGTCGCCTGGTAGACAGGTCTACCCACCATTGGGTTCTGTTATTGGAATCTTGCCAACGCCAGCCAACTGAATAGACGGTTAGATCTTCCCAGTCAAACTGAGGGCTACCAGAGTCGCCCAGTAAAGAGATAAACCGCTCTGGCAAAGACTGAGTAGGTGCAGTTCGTAAATCGCTATAAAGAACATGCTCAACACCAGCCGTGAACCAACTATTAGACCCAGCAGCTATGCTAATATCCAGCTGGGCTTTAGCTGGTATATCCAAATCCCCTGGCTTGGAATAAACTCCCCGATAATTATCGAAGGTCTCCATATCGATGCGCGACTGAAAGCCCGCGCTTATATCCATGCGTTCAGTCAATTCGCTTTCCAGACCCATCCAAACACCAGCACCATAAGAGGACTCCTCAAACGGTGATGACTGCCAATTGCTACCTGAAGAACCAAATACAGAGGCGTAATCGCTGCTGTCATAAAGGCCCAGAACAGAAGTACCAAACCGCTGGTGCGCCATTAATGCCGACACCGCAATTACACTACTGTCGTTAAGTTGGTGAGCAAATCCCTGAGAGATTATTTCTCTACTCAAGCCCGGGCGGCTATTAGCATGCATTGGGGCATTCGCGTTTAAGCCAAAACCATGCGACAACGAACTATTCAAAGTTGAACGATATGAGAAAGTAAGAACTAACTCACGCTTATCATTTTCCAGCAACTGCCGAGCAAATACCGGTAGCATTTTAGCGGCATCATCGGCGAACCAACTGATTTCCGGTGTCTGATTTTGGTTTACTACTGCCAGCTCGGGGGTTAGCTCTTGAATCAAGTATTCTTCCCAGGGACCAAGCTCCATTCCCAGAAGATAAAATGAGCTTAAACTTTGCCCGCCGATTGCCAGCGCAACAGGAGCTGCCCCAACCGTTGCCGGAAGCACCAGACTAGCCAACAGACAAGCACCGCAAACTCGCGCCATAACCCGCTGTTTTAATTGTCTTTTTAAGCCTGTCACAATATTAATTCATAAACCTTTCAGGTAATTGAAGCTCCCCAAGCACAATGCGCGCCTGTATAGAGTGCGAATATGGCAGAAATACAACATAAAGTCAATGTTAAACTGAAGTTATTTGGCAAAGAAAACGCCAATAGTTGCACCGGCTCCGTTGCTTGAAATAGCTGGTCGGAGCATAAGATTTTACCAAATCACTTAATGATGAGTTTACTCTGGGCTAGAATGTTCACAGACTTGTTGTTACAAAAAAACAACACTACCCCCACAACACTATTAACAACAATAACTGTTTATGCAAAAACTTAAAGCCACAGCATCCACTATTGGCGGCTCAGACTCCTGTGCCGAGGCGATTAAAACTGGAATACAGGCCTCTGGGGAGATTATTGCTGGCCTTCGCTAAACTATAGCCCCTGTACTGCAAGCAACTCCCGGTACGGAGGCTACGCAAAGACGGGAAATAATCGTGTCAGCAAACTCCTGATTCCCACGCGGAGCATGGGAACGAGGACAATCTGAAAATCCCGCGTCGAAGGCGACTCAAAGTCGGGAAATAATTGCGTCGGCAAATTCCTGGGTAGTGTGCGCGCCACCAAGATCTGGGGTTAGGCGGTCTGATGAAACTATGGTTCCCCGAATTGCTGCTCGAATTTGCTGCGCTTTACCTTCCATACCCATTTCGCCCAGCATTAAAGCTGAGGCAAGGATCAAGGCACAGGGGTTGGCGATACCTTTACCCGCAATATCTGGGGCCGAGCCATGTACAGCTTCAAAAATAGCAGTGTCGCGGCCAATATTTGCACCCGGCGCCATTCCCAGTCCGCCAACCAGGCCAGCACACAAGTCGGAGATAATATCGCCGAATAGGTTGGTAGTAACAATTACATCAAACTGCCAAGGGTTCATCACCAACTGCATGCAGGTGTTATCGACAATCATTTCGTTAATTTCTAGATCCGGATATTCAGAGGTTACTTCTCTGGCAACATCCAAAAACATCCCTGAAACTGCTTTAAGAATATTTGCCTTATGCACAATAGTGACCTTCTTGCGGCCTACCGACTGCGCCATTTCGCAGGCATAGCGAACAATCCGTTCGCAACCATCACGGGTGACCACCATTTTCGATGATGCTGTATTACCATCTTCAGAAATCTTGGAGTCGGCCGCTTTATAAGCGCCCTGAGTATTTTCACGCACGGTGATAATATCAATCTCTTCATAGCGCGAACGAGTACCGGGGTAAGAAATTACCGGGCGTACATTAGCGTACAGGTCAAATATTTCCCGCAGGGTGACATTGATAGAACGAAAACCCTTGCCAACCGGGGTGGTTAACGGGCCTTTTAGGGCAACTGCATTCCGCTTGATTGACTCTAGCGTAGCTTTGGGCAATAAGTCGCCCTCTTTTTCCAACGCTATAAGTCCAGCCTCAACATACTCATACTCAAGGCCTGCGCCTACGCTATCAAGAATTCGTAAAGTTGCATCCATGATTTCCGGGCCAATGCCATCACCACGAATTACCGAGATAGTTTTACTCATTTTTTACTCCTGAGAAGGTAGCGCCTTCGGCACCACTAACAAATACTTAAAAACAATCGGGTATTATACCCCTATTATCTGGATAAGAACCCTGCTATGAGCTTATTTCAAGCAACTCTACAGAAGTATAACCCCCCTACCGCGCAGCGTTGCTTACTGGTATTGTTAACGGCCAGTTTTTGCACTTTTAATAGTCTGCCTCTGGCGGCAATGGATTGGGAGTTGGAGAAACACAATGTCCCAACCGCTGGGAGTCGTGGTAACGAGTACCGGCTTAGTGGCAGCTGGCCCAATAGTTGTGTGCCTGAATTGTTATCGATAACCACTAGGCTAACGAGTATTGCAGAGCATACCGCATCTGTAATCGAGCTTACCAGCCACAGCAAACAAGTTGACTGCACTGCTGAAGCTACCGCTTTTAGCATTATCACCAGCCTGCCAGAGAATACCCACATCAACCTGGAGTTTTATTGGCTACACCGCGATTCTCCAGAAACTGATCCACGCCTACTCGGCTTCCGACTGTTCTCCCAGGGCAATATCGCGCCTGATATCCGACCAGCTTCCGGGTGGTGGTGGCCTGAGTCTGGTACAGCTCAAAACAGCGGCCCTGGCACCGGTATGACGGTAGATTTTCAAAACGGTTTGCTAACCCTATTGACCCAGGCTTTTGACCACAGCGGGCAGCCCGAGTGGCTACTGGGCACCGCGCCGTTGGTAGCTGGCATTTATAGCTCCCAGTTGATTAAATTTGCCGGTGGCCAAACTCTCACAGGAAAATATGCAGCGCCACTAATCAGCCACTCCAGAAACGCGGCGCATATCCGCTTTCTCTCTGCCAGCCGAGCATTAGTCTGGCTGGAAACCCGCTCTGAAGAATCATTGGATCAAGCAATTACTCTGCGCCAGTTAACTATGGTGAGATACATTATGAATCCACCGGTAATAGAGCGTTTGCTTATTGGCCGCTGGTTATTGGTTGCTGAGGACCAGCCTGACTATGCCAGCCAAGCTCAGCAGTTTCGCATCCACTCAATAAGCATCAATAGCACTGAGGCCAGCCTGCAGCAAACCGATGGCAGTAAAATTGGTAGTTGCCAACTACGAGCAGGTAAAACCGACAGCCCGCCAATTAGTTGTGAAATTCAGATAACTGGTAGTAGCGAGAGCTGGACCTTTCAGAGCTTCAGTCTGGAACGAATGCGGGGCAAAAACCAGGATAGAGGCCGCGTTACCGCTTTTAAGGTCAGTAGTTACTAACCTATTTGCCAATTTGCAGGCCGGTCATATACAACTAACCGGCTTAGGTAAGCCTGCAAGCAAGCTCGCCTGCTTGCCGGGACCATCAGGAAATAGTTGATACAGATAACGCGAGTTGCCTTTATCATCACCCAGCTCCCGCCTTACCAACTTCACCAGTGCCCGCATTGGCGGGGAGTCGTCATAGCGGGCATAATAGGCGCGAACCAGCCCAATCACCTGCCAGTGAGCATCTTCAAGCACCAGCTCTTCGCGGGCGGCCATAAAACTGGTAAATTCCTGACTCCAGTCGCTGGTATTTAATAGATAACCAGCTTCATCCAGTGGATATTCATGCCCATCTATTAGTAATATCTCAGACATAAATAACTTTTCCTGCAAACCTGGCCTCAGGCTCTATCTGAACTGCTGGGCGGGTACGCAGTTGCTGTAAATCATGCGGATCTATACCCTCGGATACAACTATCAGACGCACTGCATCTTCCAGCTCCGGTAACATTCGCCATTGTCGCCAGCCAGCCTCATCCAGTAAATGATTACGCGCCTCGGGCTGAAAAACTACTGTTACCTGAATACCCAATGCCAGCAATACCATTACCGGATCAATTTGTTCGCGGATAAACTTTATATTCTTTAATGGCCTGCTTAGTACACAAATAACCTTACTCTCATTGCTAATTACCTGATCTGCCCACTGGGTCAAACTGGAAATCTCGAATACCTCTTGCTGCAAATATCCCGGCAATTCTCGACGCTGGCAAGCAGCGCTACAAGCTTTAAGTCTAATTCCGGCAGCTGCCAGCTCTTTCCAGGCCAGATAATTTGCGTATTCTTCTGCTTCTTCAGCAGCTGGCTGCAACAAGTGATATACCGCTTCCGCAAAAAACCAGACCGTCAGCCTGCCTTGGCCTGCCAGCAGCTTTTGCTGGCACCATTGCTGTACCTGCCGAGTGCTAAGCAAATCAGCTGGCGTAGTGTGTATACTAATTAATTCAGGGTTAACATTTTTCATATGGAACTTGTTATACAATACTTGTCTTACTTCTTAGAGGACTCAAGGCCTTATTAAAGTATGAAGCCGATCAAGCTATCAAGCAAATTTCTGCGTAAAGTCTACCTGCTGGTTTGTATCCTGCTGGTGACGCAGATGAGTATTGCCCAAACTAACAGTAATACCAAACGCCTTAGCCTACCCGATATCGGCGCCTCTTCCGATACCAGTTTCAGCACCAAGGAAGCCCGTGAATACGCTAAATCACTGGTCAGGGCGCTGCGAGCCTATGATATGTTAGTTGAGGACCCCTTGATTAGTGCCTATTTCTCCGATATGGGATATCGACTCGCATCAAATTCCGACCGCCCTGAGATGGAATACACCTTTGTAGTTATAAAAAATCCTGTGCTCAACGCTTTTGCAGCTCCCGGCGGGGTAATTGCTTTGAATACCGGCTTGATTACCGCCGCAGATAGCGAAGCTGAAGTGGCTGGTGTACTCAGCCATGAGGTCGCGCATATAACCCAAAATCATGCCGCCAGAGCAATCGAGAACCAGAAAAAGATCTCCATTCCAGTAATGGTGGCAATAATTGGCCTGGCCCTGATCTCCGGTAGTCCGGAAATTGCTCAGGCGGGGTTGCTGGCTGGTACTTCGATAAATGCTCAGAGCCGAATTAATTTCACTCGACAAAATGAGCATGAAGCCGACCGCTTGGGAATTCGGACAATGGCAGCTTCAGGTTACGATCCTAAAGGTATGTCAGACTTCTTTGCCAAAGTAGGCAAAATATCCAGGATAAATGGCGAAGGCCCGCCTGAATTTCTACGCACTCACCCACTCAGCACCACCAGAATTGCCGAAGCCAAGAACCGCGCAGCCGGGTATGTCGTTGATAATCCAATAGATGACTTGAACTTTTATCTGGTACGAGCCAGATTACTGGCCGGTAACTCCAAGCTGCCTGAACAGAATATCCGTCACCTAAAGTCAATTTTGGCGCGCACTGATTTAACCAAAAATCAAAAAAGTGCGGCTGAATATGGGCTGGTAATAAGCCTTAAACAACAGGGCAATACCAAGCAGGCAAGAAAATTATTGAAAAAATTACTCGATCAAGACCCAGATCGAGTTGCTTATGTGTTGGAAGCAACCCAGTTGGATATTGAAGATGGCAACTACAAAAAAGCCCAGGCAAAACTACATACCCTATATTCGCGATTCCCTGGAAATATAGTTTTTAGCACCTACCTGATTCGTTCTTTGCTAGCTGATGGAACTCGCGAATCAGCAGAAAAAGCCATTCCAATTATCCGTGAACAACTACTTGTGCGCGAGAATGACCCGGTGATTTACGACCTTTACGCTCAGGCATCCAGTCGCGCAGACAATCCAATCAAAACCACCGAAGCTGTAGCTGAATCTAATTACTTAAGGGGCCATCTCCACCAGGCCGTACTTAAACTCAGGGAATTAAGCCGCAATCAGAACCTCGATTATTACCAACACTCGCGCATTTCCGCGCGCTTGGCTGAACTTGAAATAGAGCTTGCCTCCTCTGGCGAACGCCTGCGCGCAAGCAAGAAATCCTGAATAATTCAGGCTCTAACTGGCAGCCCGGTGCCACCCTGAAAAAACTGCAACAAAGAGCTATGCTGTTAGCTGCCACCAGAGAATTTTTTTGCCAGCGAAGCATCCTCGAAGTAGAAACCCCAATATTATCCAGTAGCGGAAATACTGATCCTAATATCCAGAGCTTTACTACCAGCACCAATACTCCACTCTACCTACGAACCTCCCCGGAGTTCCCGTTAAAACGCTTATTAGCTGCCGGTTACGGTGACTGTTATGAACTCGGACGAGTTTTCAGACAGGGGGAACTGGGGCAATTCCACAACCCTGAATTCACCCTACTTGAGTGGTATCGGCTGGGCTGGGACTGGCGGCAGCTAGCAACTGAGGTCTGTGAGCTTATCCACCAGTTGGGTGGGGATAGAATAAGCAAGTATCCACTCCGATGGGTAAGTTATACGAATTTATTTATTGAAACCACCGGGCTAAACCCCTTAACTGCGACTATAGAACAACTCAATCAACTAGCTGACCAGCGCCAAATCAACCCTCAAAGCCAACTACAGACAAATGAATTACTCGACCTGATAATGACTCTGATTATTCAGCCAAAGTTGCCTGCGTCGCAATTAACTATCATCCATCATTTCCCTATCAGCCAGGCAGCACTAGCTATGGAAAACCCGGAAAATCCGGAAACCGCGCTGCGTTTTGAAGTTTATTTGGGACAGCACGAACTCGCTAATGGCTATCAGGAACTTACTGATGCAGGTGAGCTGGAAAAACGAATGCAAGCAGAGAACCAGCAACGGCTAGCGACAAATTTACCGGTACTGCCGGTTGATAACAACTTATTGACAGCACAACAACAGGGCTTACCTCAGTGCTCTGGAGTTGCCTTGGGTTTTGATCGATTAGTAATGGCAATTTCCGCAGCTGAGAGCATTACCGATTGTCTGGCATTTGATTTTAATCGAGCCTGAAGGCGACAAGCTCACCGGGCAGGGACTTAATCAACACTGCGCCTGACATCCTGAACATTAGGAATGGTATTGAGACGATTAAGCAGGGCGTTGAGTTGTTCGTAATCTTTAATCCGCACAGACAACTTTAAGTGGAAATTATCAGTTTTCCTATCTACTCTACTGAACATATCCATAACCGGAATATTTTCAGAAGCTAAGACTGTAGATATATCTTTAAGCAGCTCCCGCCGATCAAAAGCGACTAACTGAATATCCACAAGGTATTCAGATCTTGCCTCGCCCCAATTGACCTGTATCACCCGCTGCGGCTCGGACTTGTGTAAGTTCATAATATGTGGGCAATCTTGCCGATGAATACTAACCCCGCGACCACGAGTAATAAAACCGGAAATATTATCCCCAGGTACTGGTCGACAGCATCTGGCAATATTAGTCATTAAATTACCAACCCCTTCGATGATGATTTCATCGGGCGCATGTTGCAGATTTTCTTTGCTACGGCTGCGCTTGGGTAGGCCTATGGTTATTTCTGACTGACGATTTTCTCGCTCCAGAGCATTAATAACCTGGGCTGTGGTCAGATCTCCAGCACCAATAGCAATATATAAATCATCAAGCTTGCCTAAAGAGAAGCGTTCAATCAGCGGCTCTAATTGCACTTCTTTCCAGTTCATCCGTGCCATTTCAGCTTCTATCAAGCCCTTGCCATCTTCTAAATTAACTTCACGGTTAACTTTTCTGAGCCAACTTCTTACTTTGGCGCGCGCGCGACCACCTTTGATATAACCCAGCTTTGGGTTTAACCAGTCGCGCGATGGTCTTGACTGCTTGCCGGTAAGAATTTCTACCCGGTCACCAGTTTTAACTACCGTGGTTAGTTGTACTATCCGACCATTAATCTTGGCTCCACGACAACGATGCCCAACTTCAGTATGCACATGGTAGGCAAAATCCAGCACTGTTCCACCGGCTACCAAATCGACCACATCACCGTTTGGGGTTAACGCATAAATACGCTCTTCGGAAGTAACCGACTGGAAACTATCTAACAAACTGGCATCATCATTGGCAATATCGCTGCCTTCCATAAGTTGCCGCATAGCCGCAATTTTTCGATCAAATCCCGGGTCTTGCGGGCCACCTTCTTTATAGCGCCAATGCGCGGCAACCCCCAGCTCGGCATGGTCGTGCATTTTCCAGGTGCGGATCTGCACCTCTACCGCCCGCCCCCGGTTATCCACCACCGCAGTATGTAAAGATTGGTACATATTACCTTTGGGCAAGGTTATATAGTCATCAAACTCGCCCGGAATCGGCTGCCAGTGGGTATGCACCAAGCCCAGCACGCTATAGCAAGCAGGGATGTCATCTACCAACACCCGCACTGCGCGTACATCAAATAATTCATGGAAGCCCAGACCCTTTTGCTGCATCTTTTTCCAGATACTATAAATGTGCTTGGGCCTACCCCGAACTTCTGCCTGGATTTCCGCTTGTTCGAGGACTCCCCCAAGATTTTGCAGAAAACCATTGATAAAATCTTCCCTATCGGCTCTTCTTTCCGCCACCAGTTTAGCAATGCGTTGGTATTCATCTTTCTGGGTATAACGGAAAGCCAAATCTTCCAGTTCCCATTTCAGTTGCCAAACACCCAGGCGATTTGCCAAAGGCGCATGGATTAATAAAGTCTCTTCGCCCAGGCGCTGCTGTTCAGATACGGGCATAGCCATTGCTTGCCGCAGTAATACCAAGCGCCATGCCAGCGTTACCAGCACTACCCGCACATCTTTCACCAGTGCCAATAGCAAACGGCGCAGGCCCTCTGCCCGTTGTTTGTCAGGAGTTTCGCCACCGCCTAAGTGCTCGGCCTCAAGCTGAAATAGTTTTTGTAATTCAACTACCTGGGATTTGATTCCTGCTGGCAAATCATCACTAGTCTCCTGACCTAACAAAACCTGCGGCACTATTACCATGGCACTACCAAGAGTGTCTGGGTCAGGAGTTAGCGGAATTAAAATATCGAGTAATTCCACAGCGGCAGATAATGCAGCTGGCTGGTTGGCACAATCTGCCACCAGCTGTCTGGCAACCACCATACAATAATCCGCGCCAATACCCGCTGAGCGCTGGTAGTCATCAATCAATTTATAGAGCTTTTGCTGGTTGCTTGCAGACATTTTAATCTCGTTAGCCAGAACCTATAGTTCTTACCTTATTCATCTTCGGTAATCTTAATCTCAGCGCTTACAGAACACCAGATATACCGTGGTGTTTCTAGGCATAATCAAGCTCTTGGTGTATTACGCCGACTTCGTCGGCCAACACACCCTGCCCGAAAGTATAGGCTACCGCCAACTCACTCACACACAAGCCCAGGCTTGTTCCAGGCGTTTAGGGGAGACTTTTTGCTTTGTGCCCAACTCTTGGGCAAATAAAGATACCCGAAATTCTTCCAGCAACCATCGATAGCCATCAAGTTCCTCTGTATAAGCCTCTTCAGCTTCCAGCCAATCAAGATACAACTGCCACCATGGCCCTACCTCTACCATGCGCTGTTTATCTTTAGCGGGGTTTTGTGGCAGGCGTTGTAAGCGGATACTAACTGCCTGCAGGTAGCGTGGGTATTCGCGCAATACTGTGGCTTTTACATCATGTAAAAAACCTGCATATACCAAATCACCAAGCTGCGCTGAGACATCTTCCCAAACCAGTGGATGCTGCTGTGCCAAAATATCATCTATTAGTAAACTGGCTTGTTGATAGCCTTCCATTACCTGATTAAACACTTTGGCTTGACGACTACACTCTAACACCCAATTTTGACTAATTTGCGCCAATAAATCTTCAAAACTACTGGTATTATCCGGGGTGACTGCAGCAGCTACCAGTTCATCTAGCACGCTCATTAACAAGTCGCCAGCGGGATCAACCTCAACCCCATCAGCCAACGCCAGATAGACCATAGTGGCTCTTCTGTTAATCCCGCTATTTTTGCGCAGGTATTTCAACTTGTCCGGCAATTTAAGCAGTAACAAGCGAACTATCCCCGCATGCTGAGAATTAGCTGCCTCAACTGGGTTATCAAATAACCTTATACCTACACTATTTTGTTGATCAACCAAGGCTGGCCAGGCGCTAGAGCCACCCGGGGTTATTACCGTTTCAGGCAGTTCGCCAAAATCCCAGCCTGACATGCCATCACGGTGCCAGGCCCGCCCCTCTTTGTGCATAAACTGTTTACGCGCCTGCTGGCCAAGCTGCTGCTTCAACTCGTCTAGAGAGCGCGACTGGGCTACTACCGTCGATTTTTCCAGTACCTGAATATGAAAACGCAAATGTTTTTCCAGGCGCCCTTCAGCCCAGTCAGATAGCTCAAATTGCAGTCCTGAAATTGCACTAAATTCCCGGCTCATAAGTGCTAATAAGGGCTCTTCAGAGCTATAACCAACTCGCTCCAGGAAAGCATCGGCAAATTGTGCTGCCGGGGTTAAACTGCGGCGCTTAGGTTTTGCCAGAGTTTTGATTAGAGCAATAACTTTTTCCCGCAAGAAGCCGGGCACTAACCACTGCAAGCGGCCTTCATCAAGGGTATTGAGCTGATGCAGTGGGACCTGAAACTCAACTCCATCGCGCGGGTCGCGTGGATCAAAACGGTATTCAAGCTGGTAATCCTGGCCAGACATTTGCACAGCGGTAGGGAACTCATCTACAGCCGCCAGACCAGCATCTTCGCGCAACAGTAAGTCACGGGAATAGAGTAGTTGTTGTCGAGATTCCGACCCCAGCTTATGCAACCAGCGTTCTAAACTTTTTATATTACAGACATTATCCGGCAATCTGGCATCAAAGAAATCAAATAAAGCCTGCTCATCTACCAACACATCGTGGGAGCGACGCTTTTGTTCATGCCGGCCCAGTTC
>JAJRYF010000147.1 GCA_024275935.1 Gammaproteobacteria bacterium
CCGATCACATTAATGCCACACCACAAGCTCTCTTTTATGATGTGGCTTTAAAAATAACAGTTCAGTTATTAACTGTCAAGATGTTTTGCTATTAATGTTAGCCCATTAGCCCAAAGCTAACATAGCCGTGAAAGCAGATCAAGAACAGCTAAGGCAGACTTCCTTAATTCTGCTTTAAGGTAGTAATCAAATTGGTCGAGAATGCTTAGTAGCGAGTGGTTAACATAGATCACAGACTCACCTTTCTGGCCATATTCTTTAGCCTTGTCCAATATGAAATGAGTCTGAACGGGCAGTGTATTCCAACATGAAATAAGTCTCAAATAGTCCAAATTGTTCATAATCACATGATGAGAACGATTATGGCGATAAAGAACTTAAATACGATTGAGGCGATTGAAGCCTTTCTTCAAGGCAACCAACCTGTGGCCTTTTCTGTTTTGGGAGATAAGACAGAGCGCTACAACTTTATCCGCAAAACGCTGGACCATCCTTGAATTTCACAGCGACAACGGTTCTGAATACATCAACCGGCGCGTTGCCGCATTACTCCAAAAACTCTTCATTGAATTTACTAAGTCACGATCAAGGCATTCTAACGACAATGCCTTGGTTGAAAGTAAAAATGCATCTATTGTCAGGAAAGTATTTAGCTACACACATATCCCGCAAAAATGGGCGCAAGAAATCAACCAATTCAATCGTACTTATCTAAATACCTACAAAAATATGATTACGCCTTATGAGAAACTAAAATCATTACCCCATATGGAGCGATACTTAAAGCCTGAAATCACCCTTGAGATTTTGGATGAACGCGCCATGGAAATAAGCGATAATGAAGCTGCAGATCGCCTACAACAAGCTAGGAAAAAGCTATTTTGCTTAATTCTCAAGCAAGATAAAACCGGTTGAACGATTTGAGCTGTTTCAGACTCATTTGTTAATTGGAAAATACTGCCCCTACAGCTTTGATTCAGAACAATGCTATAGGCTACGCAACCAGCCCACTGGATTAACTCACTCTGATAGACCGGCGCGGCACCGATAAAACACTCTAATTAAAGCCTTGCTGACAGTAATGTACGCGGGCATTAAAAAGGCAACTGATTCAATAATCAGCTGCCTTTCCCCTAATGCGGAAAAATTTCCCGCTCCCCTTGAGCCTTCTTACAGGCCCCCCAGTCAATTCTGGTCAAGCATGTTGCTTTCAATACCTAACTGTCATGACTTAGGGATTTCTCTCACTTTATTTTAAGTTTTTTTGCAACTTGTTATAAATCATAATGATACGGTCAAGGCTTTGTTCACGAGGCAACAAAGTTTCGCCGTTCCGAAGCGGCGGCGGTTTAATCCCAGCGGTCGTCGCGGGTCCAGATATTGCCGTCTTTGAGTATTACCGGGAATGTATCTACAGCTTCGTAGGCAGGTGGGGTTAATGCGGCTCCGGTTTTGATACAAAATCGGGCTCCGTGGCGGGGGCAGATAAGTTCACAACCTTGTAGTTCACCGCCGGTTAACTGGCCACCATCATGGGTGCAGATATCTTCAATTGCATAGTATTCTCCAGCCACTAGCAATACCGCCAACATGGCGCCATCTACCTCAACTACCTTCCAGCCACCTTCGGGCAGGTCAGCTATGGCACATACTAGGGTCCATTCACTCATGCTGGTTTCTCGGTACTGATTTCGGCTACTCCATCAATAGCTGCGCACATGGCAGACCAGCAAAGCTGGGCTGAAGGCACTCTATCGGGGAAATGTTTTACTGCCTCAAGCAAGGCATTTTCACCCAGCAATGCGGTGTTAACCTCCCCGCCACGAAGCATTTGCTCGAAGGCAAGCGCTGCTGCCTGAGCATCATCTGTCTGCTGTCCTGCTAGCCAATCAGTCATTATTGAGGCAGCGGCAGTAGCAATGGCACAGGCTTCGCCCTGAAAACTAGCACGATTGATTAAATTATTACTATCAATATCGAGAAATATTCTGATTTCATCCCCACACAGGGCGTTATTGCCTAAGGCCACATGGCTGGCGTTTTCCATCGGATAATAATTCTGTGGCTCGCGGTTATGTGCGAGCACAGCTTGTTTGTAAAGATCATCTAGGTGCATACACAGATTTTACCCCAATCCCCAGCGTCATTGTTGGAGTAAATTAGAGGCTCTTTAGCGTAGCATCTTACAAGCTTTGACTATCGCCTCTACCAATACATCTAGTTCCTGGCGGGTGTTGTACATGCCTAAAGATGCGCGTGCAGTTCCGGCTACACCGAATTGTTTCAAGATTGGCATGGCACAATGGTGGCCAGTGCGAATTGCGACTCCTGCGTGGTTAATAATGGTGCCGATATCGTGCGGGTGTACCCTCTCAATGGTAAATGACATCACTCCGGTTTTATCTGCCGCAGTACCGATAATGTTCAGGCCATCAATTTCCAATGACCGTTGCGTGCCATAGCTTAATAAATCAGCCTCGTGCCTGGAAATATTTTCTACCCCGATTTGTTGGATAAAAGTTGCCGCCGCTCCCAAACCAATACCGCCGGCTATGTTAGGTGTACCAGCTTCAAACTTGCTGGGTAAATCGTTCCATGTGCTTTTCTCAAAACTCACTGTGCGGATCATCTCACCGCCGCCGTGATACGGCGGCATAGCTTCAAGCAACTGCTCACGACCATAAAGCACGCCAATACCGGTAGGCCCGTACATCTTGTGGCCGGATACACAATAGAAATCACAGCCAATTGCCTGTACATCAACCTGAATATGTGGGCTTGCTTGAGCGCCATCAATTAGCACCGGAATTCCAGCGGCTTTAGCCATTCTGGTCATTTCAGCTACCGGATTAATAGTTCCCAGGGCATTTGAAACATGCATCATTGCCAGTATTTTTACCCGCTCATCCAGCATCTGGCTAAAGCCGTCCAGATCAACCTCACCACGCTGATTAACTGGTGCTACTACTAATTCTGCCCCGGTTTGCTCGCAAACTAATTGCCATGGCACGATATTGGAATGGTGCTCCATAGCGGTAATTAAAATCTTATCACCAGGACCAACTCGTGGCCTGATAAAGCTTTGTGCCACCAGATTTACCCCTTCGGTCATACCCCGGGTAAAAATGATTTCCTTACAGCTGGAAGCACCGATAAAATCACGCATGGTGGTGCGGGCATTTTCCCACAACTCGGTGGCTTCCTGGCTCAGGCTATGTACGCCGCGATGAACATTGGCATTGTGGTTGCGATAAAAATCGGTAATAGCATCAATAACCGCTAACGGGCGCTGGGCTGATGCTGCCGTATCCAAATATATCAGTGGCTGCCCATGCACCTCCCTATTTAAAGTGGGAAATTGCGCTCTAATTGCATCAATATCCCACTTTTCAGCCACATCTACTGCAGAATTCATACCGACTTGCCCGTATGTTCGAATATTTGATCCAGTTTAGCTGTAAAAGCCTCTTGCGCCCTCGGTTCCGCTATCAGCTCGACTACTTGTTGGTAAAACGCCCGCATCAACAGTTTTTTTGCGGCCGGAGAATCAATCCCACGAGAGCGTATGTAAAACAACGCGTCCTCATCTAGCTGACCAACTGTAGCGCCATGGCTGGCCACAACATCATCTGTCAGGATTTCCAAATCTGGTTTGGTATCAATTCTGGCGTGCTCGCTGAGCAATAAATTATCACTCCGTTGGGCGCTATCGGTACCGTCAGCACCGGGTTGCACCAAAATCTTCCCATTAAACACCCCCCGACTACGGTCATCAGCTATGCACTTAAAAGTTTCCCTTGAGGTGCAGTTTATCGCCGCATGTACAATTTTCGTATGCACATCGCAATGTTGGCGACCACGCAGCATTAGCACCCCGTTTACTTCAACAAATGCGCCCGGCTCATTTAGAGCTACATCTACATCATGGCGCACCCATAGACCACCGCAATCTAGCTGACTTGAGTGCAAGTGTGAATTTTCGCCAAGCCAGCAATTAACTCGGTCAACCAATACCGCTGAGGCACCCAATGCCTGTACCCGCGACCAATCTAGCCTGGCACTTTTAGCCAAGTGAACATCAGTTTGGCAATTGAATAAACCCTGTGTTGGCGGCATCTCAGTAGCTTCAATAAATTGTTCGATTAGAGTGAGCTTAGCCGCCTCACCGAGGCTAATAATATGTCGGCTATTGATTAACGAATTACCGCCGCCTAACTGAATAAAATGCAGCGGTGCTTCCAGCACCTGACCGGCATCTAAATGAATAAATAAACCATCGTTGAAAGCTGTCGTATTTAGCCAGCTAAATCCGCAATCGGTAGCCGTTGGTACAGTTTGCATCAAACTTTCCAACTCAGCTGTATGCAACTGGCTATTGAGGTTACTAATTCGCAACCCTGCTGGCACCAGGCTTAAATGTGCTTGGTAGATACCATTGGCAAATACCATCCGGTTATCGGTAGCCTGCAAGCCTGCCGAAGCTAATAACTGTGGCTCAGTCAGGTGTAACTCTGTGGGTTGCTCAAGGAGCTTTGTTTGCAAGCGACGCAATGATGAATAGCGCCAGTTCTCACTGCCTTCAGCCGGAAGTCCACTGGCTTGCAGGTACTTAGCTGCCTGCAGGCGCTGCTGGCTTAACCACAATGGTTCCTGCTTACCGGCAAGCACCGGCTGTTGAATCAACTCAGATAACGGCAGGGCAGACATTAGCCGCTCTCTCCAAGCCATGTATAACCTTTTTGCTCCAGCTCCAGCGCCAACTCCGGGCCACCGCTACGAGCAATAACCCCATCGGCAAGTACATGCACCCGGTCGGGCACAATATAATCCAACAGGCGTTGGTAGTGGGTAATAACCAGCATCGCCCGCCGCTCATCACGGAGCGCATTCACGCCTTTGGCAACCGCTTGCAAAGCATCTATATCAAGCCCGGAATCAGTTTCGTCCAAAATTGCCAAGGTTGGCTCTAATACCGCCATCTGAAAAATCTCATTACGCTTTTTCTCGCCCCCGGAGAACCCGGCATTTACTGAGCGTTTGAGGAGGTCATCTTTAAGCTCCAGAACTTTGAGTTTTTCCCGCACCAGGCGTAAAAATTCGGCCCCATCCAGTGGTGGTAAACCCTGGTATTTACGCTGGGCATTTAAGCCAGCCCGCAGGAAGTATGTATTATTGACTCCTGGTATTTCAACCGGGTACTGGAAAGCCAGGAAGACTCCTTCACAGGCACGCTCTTCTACGCTTAGATCAAGAATATCCTTGCCTTTGAAAAACACCTCGCCAGCGGTAACTTTATAACCTTCACGGCCCGCAATAACATTTCCAAAAGTACTTTTACCGGAACCATTTGGCCCCATTATGGCGTGTATTTCGCCAGCTGGCAGGCTCAGGTTCAGGCCCTTTAGAATCTCCTTGCCCTCCACGCTTGCGTGTAGATTTTTAATTTCTAGAATCATAAATTTACTCATATTTAAACTTAATTTTCAGACTGCGTTAGCGCAGAGTTTCTAGTTACATTAACCTAGCGGTGCGCTACCTCTATGACTAACACACCTACCGGAAGTTTTGGCTTAGCCGACTGCGCCTTCCAGAGAAATTTCCAACAGAGCCTTGGCCTCAACTGCGAACTCCATTGGTAACTCACGAAACACTTCTTTGCAGAAACCATCGACAATCATTGAAACCGCGTCTTCCTCGCTGATTCCGCGCTGCAAACAATAAAACAACTGGTCCTCACCAATTTTTGAAGTTGTAGCCTCGTGCTCTACTTTGGCGCTGGGGTTTTTAACTTCGATATAGGGGAAAGTATGCGCACCACAAGTTTTACCGATAAGCATGGAGTCGCATTGGGTGTAATTACGCGCTTGCCTGGCACTCTTTCCAATATGCACCAAGCCACGATAAGTGTTTTGCCCGCGGCCTGCGGAAATACCTTTAGAAATTATTTTACTACGGGTATTTTTACCCAAGTGAATCATTTTGGTACCGGTGTCGGCCTGCTGATAGTTATTGGTAAGTGCTACCGAATAAAACTCACCTGTGGTGTTGTCGCCTCGTAGCACACATGATGGATACTTCCAGGTTAATGCCGAACCAGTTTCTATCTGGGTCCAGCTTACTTTGGCACCATCTTCGCGGCAGTCTGCGCGTTTGGTAACAAAGTTATA
The DNA here is from genome assembly GCA_024275935.1 of Gammaproteobacteria bacterium. Taxonomy (GTDB): domain Bacteria; phylum Pseudomonadota; class Gammaproteobacteria; order Xanthomonadales; family SZUA-36; genus SZUA-51. Next base: position 6,168 of record JAJRYF010000147.1, read on the forward strand.
TATTCCACCAACGCCGTTTTCATCGCCCGGATACCAGTTCTGTACGGTTGAATACTTTATATGTGAGTCTTTTAATGCCACCAGCTCTACCACCGCGGCATGTAACTGGTTTTCGTCCCGCATGGGGGCTGTACAACCCTCCAGGTAAGACACATAACTGCCAGGCTCGGCGATTATCAGGGTACGCTCAAATTGGCCAGTTTCTGCCGCATTAATCCGGAAATATGTAGATAGCTCCATTGGGCAGCGCACACCTTTGGGAATGTAACAAAAGCTACCATCAGAAAAGACCGCCGAGTTCAAACAAGCAAAATAATTATCACTAACCGGCACTACGCTACCGAGATACTGACGCACCAGTTCAGGGTGTTCTTTAACCGCATCGGAAAAAGAGCCGAATATAACTCCAACAGCAGCTAGTTCACGCTTAAAAGTTGTACCAACTGAGACTGAATCAAAAACCGCATCTACCGCCACCCCTGCCAGGCGTGCGCGTTCATGCAATGGCACTCCAAGCTTTTCGTAAGTGGCCAGCAATTTAGG
>JAJRYF010000148.1 GCA_024275935.1 Gammaproteobacteria bacterium
TTATCAGCAGCGGCTTTATCAGCAGCGGCTTTATCAGCAGCGGCTTTATCAGCAGCGGCTTTATCAGCAGCGGCTTTATCAGCAGCGGCTTTATCAGCAGCGGCTTTATCAGCAGCGGCTTTATCAGCAGCAGCAACTAGTTGTATGTGAATGTCAGTACTGAGCTGTTCTAATTTAACTAGCAATGGGTGTTGCTCTACAGCACCCGGCTCTACCACTTGCTCCAGAGTATCCAGGCGCTTTCTGATTAACTTGATAGTATCTTGGATAACCGGTACAGCGGCTTTTTTCAGATTTATTCCAGCTCCCTGGCTTTGTTCTATAAGCTTTTCAGCAGCATGAGCAAGTTTTTGTTCAAGTTCAGCACCAGCCAAAGACATACTGCCAGCTATTGTGTGTGCAGCCCGCATAGCTTCTTTTTCTGGGGCTGGGGTAGCTGAGCCTTTTAACCAATCTTTAAGTGTCTGCAGGTGTTCAGTAACTTCTTCACGGATAAGTTCAGCCAGCTCAGGATCTATCAGCTCTTCCTGCTCAGGTTGTAGTTCTTCGCTTAACCAGCGCCCAAAAGTTTCTGGTAAATCTGAAATTAGGCCGTCAAGTCTTTCTGTGATGCCTGCTTGAGAGGAGCCAATTTGTGTGAGGATAGAGGTGAAGTTGCCTAGTAACTCTGGCTCTATGGTTTTGTGGTTGCCAGATATACGGTCTTTTACGGCGGGCAACATGGCCCCAGCAACTGCAACTGCCTGAAGCAGTTGCTTGTCGGGCTCGCGCTCACCATCTTCAAGTTGATTTAAGAGCATTTCAACTTTCCAGCTGAACTCGCTTATTTCATCGGCGCCTACCATGCGACCACTACCTTTTAAGGTGTGGAAACCACGACGGATTCCGGTTCTGGCTTCGGTATTATCTGGGTCATTTAACCACGCCGGTATATATTGCTCCAGGGTCTGGAAAACCTCATCGAATTCCTCGAGGAAAATATCAATAATATCATCATCATCCAGCACGCTACTAACAGGGGCTTGTGTTGCTGGTTGTTGTGTTTCTGGTAATGGTGCGACTTCGGCGGCTACAGTATCGGGGCCACTTTCCAGCAAGTCCAACCTCTGAACCATTAGTTTTAATAGATCAGTGGCTTCAGGTTGCTGATCGCGGGATGCCGCCAGGAACATTTCCAGAGCGGTAAAGGCATCTGCAAAAACTTCCTGAATGTTTTCAGTTGGTAGTTCTTTTTGCTCCAGAAGTGCAGAGGCAATTTCTTGTAGTCGACGGGTGGCGGTGGTTGCCGGAGCATGATTCGCCATTTGCAGGGCGCCAATCAAGTGCTCGAAGTCTTGCCCGATACTGGCATAGTTATCTGTTGATAGCTCTCCGTTCATCCAGTCGTTTAGTTGTTCTTTAATGTCTCCCAATACACTTAAGCATTCGCCCAGTAGCCGACTGATCATCTGCCAAAGTTCGTGCTCAGGTAGTTGTGGCGTAGCTTCGTTTGCAGTTGCATCGGAAGCTTCACCAAGCGTATTAGCATGGCTGTCTAGAGCATTCTCAACACTCAGTATCTCTCCAGCGATAAGTACCAACTTATCACTAGCTAGTTCAGAGCCATCTTTACGGGCTTGTGCCAGCGTTTTGCTGGAGCGGTAAAGGGTTTCGGCAGATTTCTGTAAGCCGAGTATTTTTAAGGTATCAGCTAGCTTAGTAATTAACTCATCTGTAGCTAGATCTTCACCCTCGTCAGGCTTCTCGCCATCTTCAAGTTTGGATAAGCGCTCTTTAATAGCCTCTAATTCGGTATTGACGGCAACTGATAGAGAGTCGAATAAGGCCCGGTTTTGAACCGAAACCCCAGTTCTGGCACGCTCCAGTTCCTGCGGGTCCATAACCAGCTTGTCTAGCTGGTAAAGCTCTCTTAGCTGGTCAACATCCTGATTGCCGTTGCGGGCAATAGCAATGTAGTACAGAAAAGCTGTAGTCAACGAGTTGCTTGTTTGTTTGTTGCTGCTGGAATCTTTCTCTCCCAGTGCCTGGATTAACTTCTCAAGGCGTGAGAAAAGTTTTCGTAAGGAAATGCTGTCGTCGATTTTCCCGCTAACAAGCCCGCTAAGCGTAGTGCTGGCAACCCACCATAGTCGCCTTTGAGTAAGGGAATTTAATGCCGGATAAATTTCGGCACATACGGCGGCCATTTTGGTGGCGGCTTTTTTGTCTTCGGGCTTGGTTAGGAATACATGAAAAGCTTGAGTGAACGCTTCTTGCCACTTTACTTTAGCGACGGATAGGCCTTTCACTGAGCTATTATTCGGGGGTAATTCTTTAGCTGTTACGGCTTCTAAATCAGGGGAAAATAGTACCCCCTCAGAAAGTAAAGAGCGATTTCCGGCAGCCCGCATATCGTTGAGTATAGGTAGTAATAATAGTGGTAGATCGGAGCCCCCGGCTTGCAGGCGATCAAGGTAAGTATCTAGAGTTACCAGCCCCTGCATAAGAGCTGAGAGGGCAGTTTCCATTTGCTCAACATTACCGGCACTTACTTCGCTCAGTAAATCATGCATCTCATCTGCGAGTAAAGTTGCCCCATGGCTACGGAGCATGGTTAAAGTGAGTTTTAACTTGTCCAGAGCCGAGCTTGCATCTGTCAACAGGCTATTATCAGATCTCTCATCGGCCGCTTCCAGACCGGTCCTAACCTGGCGCAACAGAACATTAAGTTCCTCGCGTATCCAGCCTATAGCCGCATAGGGGTTTGAGACTTCACGCCACATATCCACCACCACTCCGCCCTGTTGCCAGGAACAGTCTGCAATTATTCACCATGAGTCGCATTCTCAGCAAAATGATCAGTTACTCTTCTTCAGGCAACTTGAAATCGGCAACTGAGTCGCGTAGTTCGCGTACCAGATCTGCCAAATTACCAACCGATTGAGCAGTTTGCTTACTACCTTCCGAGGTTTTAACCGAGATTTCACGAATGCTGGTCATCAAGTTTGCAACCTCGGCTGCTGTCTGTGACTGTTGATGGGCTTCGCCAGCGATTTCTTGAATGCTGTTGGAAAGACCCTTAGAGGCACTTTCTATCTGATCCAAAGCCGCACCGGCATCTTCTGCCAGCCGCGCACCTTGTACTACTTCTGAGGTGGTAGCCTCCATAGATTCAACGGCCTCAGAGGTATCGGTTTGAATAGTTTCTACCAGAGTCTCGATTCTACGGGTAGCATTGGTGGCGCGTTCCGCCAACCTTTGTACTTCGTCCGCAACTACCGCAAAACCGCGGCCAGCGCCACCGGCTGAAGCTGCCTGAATGGCAGCGTTCAAGGCAAGGATGTTGGTTTGTTCAGCAATGCCGTTAATTAATTCTACGATATCGCCAATTTCCTGAGAAGATTCTCCCAGGCGTTTAATTCTTTTCGAGGTCTCCTGGATCTGGTCACGAATAGTATCCATACCCTTAATTGTTTCGCGTACTTTCATCGCCCCTTCAGAGGCGGTTTCAACTGACTGCCTGGACATTTCAGATGACTCACGCGAGCGCTTGGCCATTTGTTCAAACGAACTAGCCATGTCGTTAATTGTATCGGTAGCAGTTCTGACCTGATTTGCCTGGGTTACGCTAGCTTCAGCAAGATGGTTAGTTGTTGCCCGGGTTTCCTGGGCCGAGTTGGCTACAGTTTTGGCAGTATCATTAATATCTGTTACCAGATCCCGCAAAGCTTCAACCGCAAAGTTAACCGAATCGGCAATTGCCCCGGTAATATCTTCAGTGACGGTGGCGTGAACCGTAAGATCACCCTCGGCTAAAGAACTCATTTCATCCAGCAAACTAAAGATAGCTTCCTGATTACGCTTGTTCTCAATGGTGTCTTTCTTAGACCGTTGGCGAGTTGCCGCGATTTGATTTACCCCGAATAAAATTAGTAGCAATACCGCCACTACCGCACCTGCAAAACCAGCGGTCAGTGATGGGAATAGAGATTCTTCACCCAGCGTTGAATAGGTAGTAGATAAATCTTTGGCTTGATCAAACATATCCTGAGTATCAAGCAGAATTTCATCGGCTGCACTGCGCACCTCGAAAAGGTCACTTGAGGCTGCCAGGATCATATCTATGTCAACTTTTGATTGTTGAAATATCTGCGAAATTTCTCCTAATGCTTCTAAGTCTTGTGGGTTTCTAACGGCGGTTATTCCCAGGCTTTCATCGCCATTCATTAGGGCGGTGAGAACATGCTCGAAGAAGGCCGCGTCCCGACTAAAGTTATCGGCCGCTGAGACCGCGCCTTCGCCACCTTTAAGAATGTCGCTTACTCTACGCAACATACGATCTGCCAATACTAGCTGCCGTCCAGCCACGAATACTTGTGAGGAGGGCGCTCGGTTTTGGGTCAGAGTTCTGGTTACCTGATCAATTTTGGCCTGCAATTTAGGTACTTCTGCGGCAAAATTGTTAGCAGCATCGGAGAGATCCAGTACCAAGTCTGTACGGTCAAGAATAGTTCCGCTGCTGTCGTTGATTCGCTGCCAGGTTTCTTCCAGCTCTGTGAGCTGTTCGGAAATCGCCCCTGGAGCCGGCGGTAAACCAGTATCGGTACCGTTGCGTAATGTCAAAAGATCGGCGCTGATTAGTTCGCGCGCCTCACTAAGTTCATCAAAGGCATCGAGGTTGCCGCCCGCAGCTTCAGCGGCAGATTTTGCCACCTGCTGTGAGAATACCTGGGCGTTAGTTGTTAGCGCTATGTATTGTTGCTGATGCTGGGTGTTTTTATTTAGCTGCCAGAAGTTCCAGACAACAAATAAAATTACAGCAATCAGGGCAGCACCAAGAAGCAACAGGCCAGTGTTGCGGTCACCGGATAATTTCAGGTTTGAATTAGCCATTATTTTGACTCCGTGTACAAGTCGGTAAGTTTGCCGATTTGGGTCGGCTGGATGATTGAAAAGATAATATGCATTAGTGTAGTGATCCACTCATAAATTTTGGAATAACCATTAAGGTCGCGATGTCTAGTTCGCCCCAGGTTTCGTCACCAGTTTCGTGCTCTCGGCTGACGAAGGGGGCCAACACAGTGTCTCTGTATGCTTTGCTATCGCGACTACTATCGGTGTTCAAGTGTCGTTGCCCAAGAACTTCATCAATCAACAAGGCTACTGGATGCCCTTGTAAGTTGGTCAGTAATAATCGGGTACGGGCAGTAACCGGCGAGCGGATGCCGGTTAAAAACCACATTAAGTCACAGACGCTAACCAGATTGCCGCGAACATTAGCAAGGCCGAGTAACCACGGCTGGGACATTGGGATAGAAGTGATTTCAGGGAAATCGAGGATTTCGGTGATGTTGTCAATTCCGCAGATTAGGCGGTATTCACCGGCGCGGAATATTACTCCCGACCAGTTGCTTGCTTGTTGGCGTTCTGCCGGCCCGGTTTTTTCAAACTCCAGGCTGCGCTGGTTATACTCCAGCAACTTAAGCAATGAATCGTTTTGGATGCTCCCGTTTTGCATATTCCCTGCTGACCCTGTTAGGGTCGGTTAATTATAATAGATGTTATTCTTTTTCCGTATGTTGGTTAACCGCATCAAGTAATTCGGTCCTGGTAAATGGTTTGACCAGATAAAGGTCAGAGCCAACAACCCGGCCTCTGGCTTTGTCGAACAGACCATCTTTACTGGTCAACATAATAACCGGTGTATGTTTGAATTCGTCGTTGTTTTTAATAATGGCGCAGGTTTGATAGCCATCAAGGCGCGGCATCATAATATCGACAAAAATTAAATCAGGTTTGGTTCTGGCAATTTTGGAGAGGGCATCAAAGCCATCGGAGGATGTTTCTACTTCATAGCCTTCTTTGCGCAGCATACTCTCGGCAGAGCGCCGAATAGTATTGCTGTCGTCAATGACGAGCACCTTAATGGCGCTATTCACAGCTGGCCCTGATCCGCATATTTATTGGCTTCAGAATTCAATTCTTCCTTCTCCCTGGAATTATTATTCACGATCTTTAATGCCGTGTCTGTGGTGTCACTAATTATATAATCCGTCCGCCAGAGACGGTGCGGGAAATATAATTGGTTAACTTCCGCCTCTAGTTTATGGCAGGTTTATCTTATCTGCAACATATCTATGCAAATTAGGGACTCCATAAGCTACCATTTAGTAGTGTCCAAGGGTTAATATAAGCATTAAATATGTATGTTGTTTCTCAAATAATGGTTGAAAATTGTCTTGGAGGTAGTACTTATGCCAGTTAAGCTCGGCATTATCATGGATCCAATAAGTCAGATAAAGATTGACAAAGATTCCAGTTTCGCGATGTTGCTGGAAGCGCAAAGTCGCGGTTATCAGCTTTTTTATATGGAGTTAGCGGACTTATCGATTGATGACGGCGAGGCACAAGCAAGTATGCGACCCCTGACAGTTAGTGATAATCCTGAGGGTTGGTATCAGCTTGGGACAAGTAAAACTATAGCTATTGCGGAGCTGGATGTGGTGTTGATGCGCAAGGATCCACCTTTCGATATGGATTTTGTATACACCACGCATATTCTTGATCTCGCAGAGCGGGATGGGGCATTGGTGGTAAATAAACCGCAAAGCCTGCGCGATGCTAATGAAAAGCTGTTTACCAGTTGGTTCCCGCAATGTTGCGGGCCCATGCTGGTTACTCGGAAAAGTGCTGATATAAAGGAGTTTATCAAGCGGCACGGCAAGTCAGTTATTAAACCGCTTGACGGTATGGGTGGGAAATCTATTTTTCAGCTAAACCCCGGAGACCAAAACATCAATGTGATTTTGGAAACCATGTTGGGAGAAAATGGCGAGCTATTACAAGTGCAAAAGTATATCGAAGAAATCTCAGCTGGGGATAAGCGGATTTTAATGGTTAATGGCCAGCCGATAGATTTCGCGCTGGCGCGAATTCCTGGGGCAGATGACTTCCGTGGCAACCTGGCTGCCGGCGGTCGTGGCGTTGGGGTGCCACTATCAGACCGGGATCGCGAAATTGCTGCAATAGTGGGCCCAGAGCTCAGAAAACGCAGCATACTATTTGCCGGGCTGGATGTGATTGGTGATTACTTAACCGAGGTGAATGTTACCAGCCCTACCTGTATTCGTGAGCTAGATAGCCAATTTAACCTAAATATCGCCGCCGAATTATTTGCAGTAATAGAGACCTTAATCAGCGCAGACCCGAGCTAGCGCAAAATATAATGACTGATATTTTCGCCCCCAAAATACCTTGGCATCATGACCCGATGATGGTTGCCATGCTCTCAGCGTTAGTGTTGCACGCGGGGATTATTCTATTTGTGGGATTCCAAATGGTAAGCAAACAGCCGCTAGACCTAGCTCAGCACCTAGATGTGGTATTAGTAAATTGGCAATCTGAGGAGGCCCCCGATGATGCAGACTACTTGGCACAGGCAAATCAGAGAGGTGGTGGTACCAATGAGGATAATCTAAGGCCATCTCAGCAAGCGCAGCCGCCTACTCCTAGCCTGAATATGGATCAAGCAGAGTTAAATTCCGTAGCAGGCGCACCGCAGCAGCAGCTTTCCCAGCAGGATTTAATCGTTAGCGAAGCGGCTGAACGCCAGGCAGTGTCTATAGTTGAGCAAACCGAGCAGGAAACCAAGGATTTACCCAGCGCCAGAGAATTGATGGCGCAGGCGCAAACAATGGCGCAATTATTACCAGAGCAAAGTCGGAATGATAGCTGGCAGTCTAAAAAGCTACGCCGCAAATTCGTTTCTGCAAACACGCGCAAATATGAATACGCCAGTTATATGCAGGCCTGGGTGGCTAAAGTAGAACGGGTTGGAAATATGCGTTATCCTGAGGCTGTGCGTAAACTGAGTTTAAAGGGTGATTTGTTGTTGGTGGTTGGCATTTATCAAGATGGTAGCGTAGAGAGCATTACCCTAAAGCGCTCATCGGGCATTCCGGGTTTAGATGAGGCAGCAATGGAAATAGTTCGCATTGCTGCACCCTACGCGCCTTTACCCACGAATATCGCCAAAGATGTGGATGTGTTACACATTACTCGTACTTGGAGATTTTCACCAAATAATTGAAAAACGGACGGTTTGTCGCCATTTAAATATTATGAGCAAGAATACAGACAATAAAATCGCATCTAGCGCCAGCGATGATAATACTCGGCAAAGCCGCCAGATGCTGGTGGCTATGCCTAGTATGTTAGATCCTAACTTTGCCATGGGCGTTACCTTGCTGTGTAAACACGACCAAGAAGGTGCGGTTGGAATAACTATAAACCGACCATCTAATATGATTTTGCTGGAAATATTTAAGCAATTAAATATTGAATGCGATGATCCGGTGATTTTCGACCAAACTGTGCTTGAAGGCGGCCCGGTACATCCTGAGCGGGGTTTCGTGGTGCATACACCGGACCAGCAATGGGATTCATCCCTACGCCTTGGCGATGAGTTAATGGTGACCAGTTCGCGTGATGTACTGGCAGCAATTGCAGCTGGCGAAGGCCCAGAAAA